>JAKORQ010000655.1 GCA_029777755.1 Planctomycetota bacterium | reverse complement strand
GGTCGCCCGGTTTCATCTTGCGAAGCTCTTTCCGCAGGAGCTGGGCGATATGAAAGTGCTTGGTGGTGACGAGCGTCTTGGGCATATCTTTTTTATATCGATATTAATTCCCCATGCAAACCATATTTGCAAATCCCAGATGCCCCTGGAATGTAAGTATATTTTAGCACTCCACATAGGTACTTCACCATGCCCGCAGATTGCCCTGATGCGCTGTTGGCGTGTCAGAATCATGGGCGGAAAATCCTTGACCGGCTGCATCGGCTCGTTAGAGTATACCGATATAGTTTAAGGTGCTCGTGCCACTTCAACAGACGTACATATCCCCCTTCGAGGAGGCGTCGATGAGAAAGAGAAACGGCTTCACGCTTGTGGAGCTGCTGGTAGTAATCGGGATTATTGCAGTATTGATTGCGATTCTGCTGCCCTCGCTGGCGAGGGCCAGGGTGGCGGCAAATCGCATCGTCTGCTCCAACAACGTTCGGCAGATCGCCCTGGCGAGCATGCTTTACGCGCAGGACTACGATGGGTTCCTGCCACCCACATCGGAGGGTTCCCAGGGCGAGATCATCATCGGCTACCTGGCCCGGTCGGTGCATGGAGTGGCGCTGCTGGTGAACCTGGGCATGGTCCCGGCGCGGGCCTGCTACAGCCCCGAGGACTTCTTCTTCCCGTATGAAACCCAGCAGGAGGCATGGGAGACGCTTCAGCCGGATGGCAAGGGGCCGTGGGGGTGGCGCGTGTGCGTTTCCTATGTGCTTCGCGAACCGGGCGAGCCGGGTGAGGTCACTCCTTCCTATCAGCAGACATACTCCCAGTCCGTCGGTGATGACGATACCTGGTGGCAGCTCTACATCAAGCCGTTCAAGCTCTCGGACCCGAAGATCAAGGCATTTGTCGCGGATCGCTTTATCGGTGGCATGGCGAACGAGGTGGTCTCCTATCACCTCAAGGGCGGTGAGACCGTGGCGGCCACCAACTTCGGCGAAGGCTGGCATGTCGGTTACACCGATGGCCACGTCGAGTTCCAGCTGCGCGATCGCAGCGTTCACTATCCCGGGTCGCTGATCGCCGCCGGCAACTGGGCAAATCGCCACATGAACTGGATCTACTGGGACAACAACTGACTTCGCGTCGGCTCGTGACCGAGCCGCAGGCGGGCGGCCAATCCGCTTTTGACAGATCGGCACCACGCTCCGTCCGCCTCAACTCAACCCATGCGTGGTTTAGGGAGGCATGACATGCATCGTTCGATAACCCTGATGTCGCTGACGCTCATGGCGGCCGCGCAGGCAGCCGCGGTGGACTTCACCTTTGTCGGAGGTCCAGAGGGCGAGTGGAATGATATGGCCAACTGGCAGTACTGGGATGGCAGCGGCAACGTGCCGGCCATCTCTCTGCCCGGCAGCGGCGACACAACAATCTTCAACGGCACCGTCTCGGCCCTGTACAGCAGCGGGGACCAGACCATCATGAACATGCAGCTCGGCCGGGATGGCGGTGGCGATGTTTCGCTGCGCATTACCGGCGGGAAGCTGACGGTCACCGAGGATTTCATAATCGGTGCCAAGCCCTGGTGGGCCAGCGAAGCCGGCAACGGAACGCTATACGTCGACGGCGGCCAGCTCGATGTTCAGCGGCACATGCGCGTCGGTGACCACGGGGCGGGTCACCTGGTCATCACGGCCGGCACGATCAACATTGCCGGGGCGCTCTCGGTGCCGTCTGTGGAGAACACGTCCTCGCCCGATCGTTCCGGGCGGATCGACCTGGTAGGTGGGGTGATCAACGCGGATACCCTGGCGCTGAAGGGCTGGGATGAAACGCCCGTGATGGGCCGGATCGATATCCAGGGTGGAACGCTGCACATCGTGCAGAATGAGGACTGGCGAGTTGACGAGATCAGGAGCTGGGTAGCCGGCGGCTACATCACCGCCTACGGCAACGCCAGCCTTGATCCATCGGAGAACCACGTTGTTGTCACGAAGGACAACCAGGGGATCTGGGTGACGGCCGTCATGGTTCCTGAGCCGGCGGCGATTGGCGTGCTCGGGTTTGCGGCCGCGATGGGCTTGCGGCGTCGGCGCGCCTGAATCCCTTTTGAGTGCGACAGCGGCCGGGGCTGACCTGCCATGGTCTGTTGCGAACGGATGTTCCTGGAGTCCCGCGGCATACCCGTTCGCTGTCGCCCCTTGATGAAACTGCCCGTGAACCATCACTGATTCGGACGCTTTTAGGGAGCCTGGCGTGAGGTATATCCTGGGTACTGTCTGTCTGGTATGCATCTGTGTGCAGGCTCTGGCCGCGTCTTCCAGCGGCAATCTTCTGATCGCTGACTTCGAGCAGGGTGTGTCTGGATTTGATGGCGCGTTTGTGCAGGAAACCGCCGGCGCCAGGTCGGGGAAGGGTGCCGGCCGGCTGCGCAATCTGGATGCCGGGGGGTGGGTGGAGGGCGGCAAGATGCTGCCTTCCGACCTGATTCACGATATTGAGGAGCTGCGCTTCTGGGTGAAGTCTTCCAATGCCCGGACGATTGCCGTGCGCTTGCGCGATGCGACGGGACAGGAGTTCCAGCATCGTCTCGACTTCCAGCCAAACGGCCGGTGGCAGCAACTGAAGCTGAGGAATTTCGCATCCGCCATGGAAGCATGGGGTGGGGCCGACGACCGGCAGTGGCATCCTCCGTGCCGCCGCATCCAGTTCATCCTGGAGGGCGGGCACAATGAAGTGATGATCGACGATGTGGAAGCGGTGCTGAGCAAGCAACCGATTCCCGAGCTGGCCGCAAGGGCGCAGACCCTTGCCAGCGCTAGGATCATCCCCCTGGCGAACTTCAGCAGGGGCACTGACGGTTTCGATGGTGCGATTCAGTGGCAGCGCGTCGGCCGGGATGGCGAACCATGCATCCGCCTCGTCAACAGCCAGCCGTCCGGCTGGGTAGAGGGTGGCAAGGACGTCCCGGGGATCAGGGGGAACGTGGCAGAGGTTCGGCTATGGGCAATGTCCAACAGCGCAAGCCGCGTGGCGGTGCGACTGCGGGATGCCACCGGGCAGGAGTTTCAGCATCGCCTGGATCTGGAGCCAAATGGCCAGTGGCAGCAACTGAAGATATCTGACCTGGCCGACGCGGCCGAGTCCTGGGGTGGCGCGGAAGATAAGCAGTGGCATGCGCCCATGTCACGGATCGCGCTGATCCTGGAGGGGGGCAACAACGAGATCCGCATAGCCCAACTGGAGGCTGTTGTACTGGACGACGGGAGAGCCATACCGGAGTTCGAGATCGGCAGTGTGACACCCGGCAATGTATTCGTCACCGGAGAACCGGTGGTCGTGCCGGTGGCGACCAGGGGCGAGCAGGTCGCGTAGGAGGCAATAGATTTCTGGGGAAGCCAGGTGGGCCGCGGCCAGACGAAAGTTGAGAGCGGTACGGCATACGTTCGGCCGGGCGTTGAGACCAGGGGGTATTTCACCCTCCGGCTGGCATCGTACACGGGAGAGGAAAAGGTCGGCGAAGGCATGACCAGTTTCGCGATCATCGCGCCGGCCGATCCGAAGCTGCTGTCGAACAGCCCATTTGGCGCGATGACGCACTTTGCCCAGGGATGGGATATCGACCTGCTGCCACTGCTTGCCAAGGCGGGCATCGCATCCGTTCGCGATGAACACTACTGGGAGCACCTGGAGCGCACCAAGGGTGTGTTCGAGTTCCCCGCGGTGTCGGACCAGTACATGTCGGAGGTGAAGCGGCTGGGTATGGACGTCATGTATGCCGCGACCTTCGGCAATCCGCACTACACCGGTACCTGGGATGGCGCCCCGGCCACTCCTGAGGCCCGCGAGGCATATGCCAACTATGTCCTTCAGGTGCTGGACCGCTACCCGGAACTGAAGACGGCCGAGATTTGGAATGAGTACAACGGAAGCTGGTGTGCCGGGGAGGCATCGACCGATCGCCCCCGCTACTACGCGGAGATGATGAAGGTCGTCTATCCGCGCATCAAGGCGGCCCATCCAGACGTGCAGGTGGGCGGCTGCGCGACCGTGCTCATTCCCATGCCCTACATCGAGGGGATATTCAAGCATGGCGGCCTGCCGTACATGGATGCGGTGGTGATCCATCCCTATCGAATGCAGCCAGAGGGCGTGGAAGTTGAGATCGCCGAGCTGCAGGAGCTCATCCGGCGATACAACGACGGCAGGGACAAGCCCATCTGGGTGACTGAGACCGGTGCCATGCCCAAGCAGGAGGAGTACGAGTGGGAGCGGGGCAGCGGCATGTTCGAGAAGGCCCGCGCGCACGTGGCCCGCTACCTGGTGAGACAGTACACGCTGCTTCATTCCACCGGCACTGTCGAGCGCATCTACTGGTACCTGGCAAGGGACTACAACGAGTTCAAGCTGATGGGGCTCCTGCGGGATGCGAAGGACCCGGCCGGCAGATACGCGGTCGCCTCTCCCTATGTGGCATATGCCAACCTGATTCGCCAACTGCACGGCACGCGGCCGGTGGGGCGGGCCAGTGTGGAGAGCAAGTTCACCTACATCATGCAGTTCGATCGCGATGGTGAGCAGGTGCGCGTCTGCTGGGCGACACAGCCTGCGTCGGTGGCGCTTCAGGTGAGCGAGCCGGTGGCGGTAGTGGACATGATGGGATATGAGCGCACGCTGGCACCGGTGGCCGGGCATGTCTACCTGACATTGTCAGATTCGCCGGTTTATGTGATTGGCAGGGTGGAGAAGGTTATTGAAGGCGGCGCGTTCCGCCTGGCGGGCCAGCAGACCACTGACCTGCTGGCGCCTTACGGCTTCAACGTAGAGATAACTGACCCCGCCATCCGCGGCGCCATACGGGTGCTCGGGAAGGATCTTCCGGTGGATGGGCGCGGCACGCGCCTGACCATCGACGGGGTGGACACCAGCCAGCTTCGCCGCGATGAGCTTTCGTATGTCCTCATGGTGAACGGCAGGCCAGCCGGGATGGGACAGTTCCAGCTCAGCGTCGTCGATCCGCTCAGTTTCAGCGGCGCGTCAGACTTTATCGCCGCCGACACGCTTCGCCTCATTCTCGCTAACGAGTCATACCGCCAGGGATATCAGGTTGCGGGACTGGAATGGTCGCTCAATGACCTGGGTAGGACAGTCGCAGTTGAGACAACCATCCCTGAGCGAAGTGAGTTTGAACTTGATCTGCCTGTCGGAGAAGTGCAGCCTTACCGCAGCTGCGTGGCGGAATGCGCGGTCCTGTTCGGAGGAGGCCGACGACCTGTGCGGCATCGCGTGGATGCATCGTACAACCCGTGCATCAAGCGCGACGTCACTCTCGACGGTGATGAAACTGACTGGGCCCAGGTTCCCGAGATGGATGTTGCGCAGTGCTTCCAGGCCCGTGGCGAGCCGATGGCCGGCAAGGTTCGCATCGCCTGGAGCGAGCGGGAGCTTCATCTGTTTGCCCGCGTATCGGCCAAAGCCAGCTTCCAGTTTGCCATTGCGCCCGACTACAGGGGAAAATGGATCGAAGCTGATAATCTGCGCGGCTGGTACGAGATTCGTGTGGATGCCAACGGCGCGGTCACGACGATCCAGTCTCCCTCAGGCGAACGGGTCAGCGCGAAGGCGGTGACAAAGCAAGTCGATGATCAGGTCGTCCACGAGATTTCCGTCCCCATAGCGGACATGCTGCAACTGGAGCCGAAGGCCGACGCGTCCTTCCGTCTGGCGCTATTGATCGAGGATGGGCAAAGGAGCGCGGCCTGGGGAAGCGGGATCCGCGATGGGCATACGCCCGACGGCTTCCGCATATGTCGGTTTGTGGATGGAGAGCTGCCTGTGCACGGCGAAAGGCTCGTCATCACTCCCCGGGAGATGATGCAGAGAGCCCGCGTCAACGAGGTGACGCCGCTGGCAGACTCTGTCGATGACTACAGCCAGACCCAGGGCAAGAACCGCTGGTTCTATGGCTATTACGCCGGCGACGGCAAAGGCCAGGGGGACGGCCAGGCCCCGCACCGACCATACACCGACGATGACTTCCGCCCGATGGTGCATGAGCAGACGATATGGGGCTACACGTGGAAGGGGGATGCTCCATTCAACACGCAGAGTGCCGACTCAATGCACCCGGGCCGCCTTGATGGGCGCGATGTTTGGGCAGTGCGGCGGTGGCAGAGTCCCATCACGGGAACGGTGCGCATCGCCGGCCGATTCATCCGCGGTGAGCAGGGGGATGGCATCGACGGCAAGATCCTCGTTGATGGAGTGCTGGTCTACTCGACGCCTGTCGGCGGGCCGAGTCATCCCGGTGAGGTCGATTTCGAAGTGGATGTGCCGGTGGTGACCGGGTCGCTTGTCGATATCGCGGTGACGCCCGGCGGCGCATCAAACATCGACTACGACGTGACTGTAGTTCGCGCGAAGATCAGCAGGGTGCAGTAGACCTGACGCCAGGCAGATTCGCGCTGCGAAACCGAGCCAGCCATCCCGCCGCGGGGGGCACCAGCTCATGTGGGGCGATACCGCCTTGGCATGCAGCACAGCGCGGCAGCGGGACAAAGGCGATTCGTACAACGACGCCAGCATGCCTGGTTGTGTGGGATCTGTGTCAACAGGCGTCTCTGGCAAGGAGCGGCCATGTTCCAGCGAGATAGAACCTCTACACCGTCTCGAGCTGATCACAGTGTTCTGCAATCCCGCCCGGCAATAGAGCAGATGGAGCCACGCCTGCTACTCGCGGCCTTCAGCTTCCCGACCCAGGCGCAGCTCGGCAATGTATTCCAGACCGGGCAATCGGTGCAGATCCCAATGAAGGTATCGACGGGCGATTCCGTCCACTGGACGGTGCGCGACTTTTACGGAAACCCGGTAGCATCCGGCGTTGCTCCGGTTGCCGGCGGAAACGCGACCGTCTCGCCCGGGATCAGCTCCCTCGGCTGGTATGAGCTGCAACTGTCAGCCTGGAGTGGGGGCAATCCCGTATCGGGTGCAACCGGCGAGACTACCTTTGCCGTCCTCGCCCCCGCCACCGCATCAGCAGGTCGCCCCGCCAGCGGAACGCAGTTCGGCGTGCAGGGCCACTTTGCCAATGGATGGAACACGGGGGTGATCCCGTTGATTGCCAAGGCCGGCATCGGCTATGTCCGCGATGAGCAGTGGTGGCAGAACGTCGAGCCATGGGGAGGTGGGCACTTCGTCTGGCCAGGCACATTCACCAACTACATGGCGGCCCTCCAGGCTAACGACATCAGGATCCTTCAGGAAGCGGACTTCGGCAACAGCAACTATGACGGCGGCCACGCCCCTTACAGTTCCAACGGCAGGGATGCCTTCGCGCGCTACGCCGATGCACTGGTTGGCCGCTATGGCTCACAGATACAGTTGCTTGAGGTATGGAACGAGTACAACGGCACCTGGTGCTCCGGGCCTGCCCTCAACGATCGCGCGTACTACTACACGGAGATGCTCAAGGAGACCTATAACAAGGTCAAGGCGAGCAATCCTGATGTAACCATCCTCGGCGGCGCGGCCGTGCTCATACCCTTGGGCTACTACGACCGAATGTTCCAGCTGGGCGCCCTCGACTACATGGATGGACTGGTGATTCACCCATATGAGGCTGAGACGCCGTACACCGTCGAGCAGGAGATCGCAGCGCTCAATGAGATGATGCTCGCGCACGCCGGGAGAACCGTGCCGATCTACGTCACCGAGTTCGCCCTCAATACCAATCCCACCCAGGGCTTTGGCCAGCAAAACATGACCACCTACATGGTGCAGATGCTCACCTCGCTGCAGAGCCAGGATGTGCGGTACGTCTCTTGGTACAACCTGCAGGACAACGGCGGCCAGGACACCTGGCTGCTCGCCCGCGATGACGATCCACGGGGCGCATACGTCCCGAACTCGGCGTATGTTGCCTACTCCAATTACATCCAGCAGATGGCGGGCGCCAGCTTTAACGGGTTGTGGTCCAGCACTGATCCGCGCATTCGTGTTTACTCGTTTGCCCGCGCCGGTGAGTCCGTCAACATCGCCTACTCCACCAGTGGCCTGACGACACTTCAGCTTGTCGCCGACGAGCCCCTGACGGTAGTCGATATAATGGGCAAGTCCACCACTTACACCCCCAGCAACGGTAAGGTGACGCTGACCAACATCGGCGAAACCCCCATATTCATTCGTGGTCCGGTAACAGATGTGTATGAGGTCCGCGGCGACGTGCTGCTGGCCGACAGCATGTATGACTATCGCTACACCGCATCGCCCGGCCAGGACCAGGACGGCTGGTACTTCGGCTATGCCAACAATCCCAACGGATGGGGCGGATCCTACAACCCATCGAGCTTCGTCCAGAGTTCCTGCGCGATCCATCTCAACGTAAGCATGTTTGATTCCATCGACTTCGAGATTCGCAGCGTCGACGGGAACAACGCCTTTGATGCGACTGAATT
>JAKORQ010000008.1 GCA_029777755.1 Planctomycetota bacterium | reverse complement strand
GGAGTTCTCCACCGTCACCTCATCGATCGCCATCCATGCCGAGATATTCACCACCGGCTCCAGCGGCCAGTAGTTCAGGTCCTGATGCCAGGGGATCTCGCAGCCGCCCGGCTCCTTGTTGAAAAAGTAACTGGCCCACAGGATCAGGTCATCGCCATACAGGCTGCGCATGCGATCGATGATCTGCGGCCGGCTGCACAGGTCATAGATGAATCGATGATCCAGATGCCGACATTGAAGACGATTCTTCTTGTTGGGCCCATCGCTGGTGAGCACCTCCCGCTCGATGCGGGCGCGGATTTCGGCCATCTCCTCAGGAGTAACGGCCGCGAACGGGCCAAGATACCCCTGGGAATGAAACCTGGCGATCTCCTCCTTGCTCAGCGCGAACGAAGACCTTTGAGGTGATGCGGAAAGAGTTGCGGTCATTTGTTCTCCTTCTATCTGGGAGAACTAAAGGCGCGATGCTCGTGAAGGATCAACCTGATTGAGTATGGCAGTTCGTTAAATCATGGACTGAACCAAATTTGCCGCATGAATCAGAAAGCCCGCTTGATTGCGTGCCGATGAGAATCTTGCCCTACTCCCCCATGCTTGGGCGATCCCTCACTCCCGGCGGAACTGCTCTACTGATTCAGCGCGCCTCTGGTATGGAAGCGAGGAAGGGACAGCCCGTTCCGCCTGTCGCTTCGTAGCTCCGTCGCTTCGACGCTTTCTCGAGGATCCCCTAGTGAGACTTGGCGAACGCGATCTTCTCAAATTCCGCGTCCATGGCCGCCTGGTAGACACCGATGAGGAAGTCGTACTTCACCTGTCGGCCGGGCGAGATCACCACCTGGATCTTGTCGGTGGGTGTACCGGCACCGTTGAGCGCCTCGCGCATCTGGCGAAGCTGGAGCGTGAGTTGGTCGATGTCACTGGTGCGGATCTTGCCCACCTGCGCCACCCACTGGTCGGGCGTGGGTGAATCGACACGGATGTCCAGCGGCTCATCCGGCACCGCGCCCGACGGCGGCTTGGCGCCGCCCAGCCCCTGCTCCGAGTATGGCAGGTTGCTCATCAGGT
>JAKORQ010000654.1 GCA_029777755.1 Planctomycetota bacterium | reverse complement strand
GTACTGCCCTTGGCGGGCTCGCTCTCAATCAGCAGATCGCCCTGGTGACGGCTCAGCACGTGCTTTACGATGGCCAGGCCAAGGCCGGTACCACCGGTTTCGCGGGAGCGTCCCCGATCAACCCGGTAGAAGCGCTCAGTCAGACGGGGAATGTGCTCCGGGGCAATCCCGATGCCATCATCCTTCACTGAATATTCCACCACCGAGCCGCGCAGCCGCCAACTGATGCGGATGGAGCCACCCGCCGGCGTATAGCGAACGGCATTGATGGCCAGATTCGCAAAGGCACTGTAGAGCTCCTTGGCGTTTCCAAGCAGGCATGCGCGGGTGCTGCATTCAAGTTCGATGACGTGCCGGCCGCCGGATACAACCTGTGCCTCCTGCTTTACTTCCTCGAGAAGCGCCGCCACATCGACGGCCTCCTCGTGCCGGATCGGCTCGTCGACTTCCAGCGCCGACAGGGTGAGAAGATCCTGGATCAGGCGCTGCATGCGTCCGGCCTGCTCGGAAGCGAGGCCAAGATAATGACGGATGTCGTCCTTATCCAGTTCATCCAGCCCATCGATGACGGTTTCAAGAAAGCCGCTTACGACTGTGAGGGGCGTCCGCATCTCATGGGACACGTTGGCCACAAAATCACGGCGCATCGCCTGCAGGCGTTCTCCCTGGGTGATGTCTTCGGACATGAGGAGGCGCATGTCTTCGCTGAACGGCACCACGTGCACCATCAGCGTCCGGGTGATCGGGCGCCCGATGCTCAGGGTCAGCGGTGCTTCATAGCGGCCTTCCTGAAGGTATCGCACGAAATCCGGCTGTCTGACGAGATTGGTGATCGGGGTTCCCTGGTCGCGCGCCTGTTCCAGACCAAAATGCTGCTCGCCCTGCCGATTCACCCATTCGATGGTATGCGTGTAGGACAGGAAGAGCAGACCATGGGGCATGGCCTGACTGGCCTCCCGGAAACGATCGAGCGCCAATGTCAGGCGCTGCTGCCGACGACTGGCATTGCGGGCG
>JAKORQ010000653.1 GCA_029777755.1 Planctomycetota bacterium | reverse complement strand
GGCCTGACCGGCCCGGGCCAGTCCGGCATATCCAGCCAAAGCCCGAACCAGGGTGGCATGTCGCCACAGCCGGCAGGATCGGCATTGCCGGGGCAATCGAGTGGCGTATCGGGCCAGACAGGCTCTTCGGCTCAGCCGAGTGCAAGCCCGCAGCAGTCCACCGGCTCGCAGCAGTCGTGGCCATCCGGCACGACTGGCACGCAGAGCCAGACTGGCCAGGGAGTTCAGCAGGGAGCCTCGCCTCAGCCAGCGGGATCAACACTGGGCGGCCAATCCACGCAGGAGCCCGGCCGGCTAAGCACCCCGGCCACCAGGTCGTCACTGCCCGAACAGCCTTCCGCGCAGCCGGCTGGTTCATCCCTGCCGGGCCAGACGGAGACACAGTCGCAATCGCCTGGCCAGGGCAGCTGGGGCACGCAGCAGTCGACGCAAGGCGGCGCGACTACAAGGCCTTCGCCATACTCGCCTTGATCCAGGCATCGTGCTGACAATCGGAGAAGGGAAGGAGACCCCCGGCCATCCTGGTCGGGGGTTTCTCTTTGCGTGTGCTATCTGCACCGCCCTGCTATGCTCACGATATGGACAAGCCACTGGTGATCGGGATTGGAGAAGTTCTCTGGGATCTGCTGCCGAAGGGAAAGAAGCTGGGCGGCGCCCCCGTCAATTTTGCGTATCACGCGCACGCCATTGGCGCACAGGGGGTGGTGGTCAGTTCCGTTGGCAGTGATGACCTGGGAAACGAAATCCGTTCCGCACTTGAGAAGCGACGGCTGGAAACATCCTTCCTGCAGACGCACTCCAAGCTCCCCACCGGAACGGTGTCGGTAGATCTGGATTCCTCGGGAGTTCCTCAGTACGTCATCAATGAGAACGTCGCATGGGATGCGGTCAACTGGGAGGAAGACCTCACCGAGCTAGCCCGCGCCGCCGACGCGGTCTGCTTCGGCACATTGGCGCAGCGCTCCTTCATCACCCGCAGCACGATCCACGCTTTTCTCCAGCACACATCAGATGAGTGCCTGCGCATCTTTGACCTGAACCTGCGACAGTCATATTACTCGCCCGCCATCATTGAGATTTCGCTCGGCTTCGCGTCGATCCTGAAACTCAACGAGGAAGAGTGGCCGATCGTGGCCGATGCGGTAAAGGTCTCAAGACAAGTTCCCAGCGGCGCGCAGGAACTGCTGGAGAAATACGAGCTGGACCTGGTCGCCATCACCCGCGGCTCGGCCGGCAGCATCCTGGTGACCGCAGACGGTATCGACGAGCAGCCGGCCGCCGATGTGAAGGTCGTCGACACCGTCGGCGCAGGCGACGCTTTCACGGCGGCGCTCACCGTGGGGCTGCTGCGCGGTCTGTCCCTGGGGGAGGCTCACATCCGCGCAACGAGGCTGGCCGGTTTCGTCTGCACGCAGCACGGCGCAACCCCTTCAATACCTGCGGAGTTTTATATCCGCTAATATGCGCCTATGATCCGAACGGAGTGAATCACTGATGGCAGCAACTATTCTCGGCATAAGCGGCTCACCGGTAGTGGAAAGCAATACTGACCGTGCCATTCGAGAGATCCTCGAGCACACGGGGCTGGACTATGAGTTCATCAAGTTGAGCAACTTCCACCTCGAACCATGTCGTGCATGTCTGGGCTGCACCGATGACAATAGTTGCCAGATCTACGACAAC
Source organism: Planctomycetota bacterium (assembly GCA_029777755.1). Lineage (GTDB taxonomy): Bacteria > Planctomycetota > Phycisphaerae > Tepidisphaerales > Tepidisphaeraceae > CAIQIQ01. Next base: position 1,268 of record JAKORQ010000653.1, on the reverse strand, counting down.
GGCCGACTGCTCGCGGAGAAATTCGCGTCCGCGAAGGGGTTTGTCATAGGCGGCTACTCCAGCTATGGCTCACTCGATTCGCGCACCAAGATGTTCATGGAGCGGATGTTCTGTCTGCGCCACGTCCGCAGCAAGAACCGCGGCAAAGTCGGGGTGTGCGTGATCACGGCGGAGTCGGATACCGGCGAGGTCGATCTGCTGCAGCAGCAGTTCAACCTCTGGATGGACGCGGAAGAAATCACGAACCTCGGCACGCTCGTTGTGCCTGGCGACACTTCCTGCATCCGGTGTGGCCACACCCGTCAGTGCGTGACACCTGAGCCGGGAATCTCGCTCCAGGCGGCGTCCGCCATCGCCCTGCACGAGGCAAGGCTGGAGCCGACGGTGATGGCGTCGGCCGCCGAGCTAGGGGCGAAACTGCGTGATGCAGTCACCGCCCAGCTTGCCGAGGCAAACTAAGCGGTCACGCTTTGACCGGCATCTTCCCCTGAAGCATCATACTGCTCAACTCGCTCGTGTGCGATTGCCGCGGCGACCCGTGGGCGTCGCACGACTGCGAGTTGATTGCGAAAGGTACATTTGTGCTGCTGATCGTGACGCTGTTTGCCGTCGGAGCGGTAGCCGGGTTTATAGACGCCATCGCTGGTGGCGGTGGTCTGCTTACTCTGCCGGCGCTGCTGCTTACCGGTGTTCCCCCGCAAGTCGCGCTCGGCACCAACAAGGGACAGTCCGTCTTCGGCTCAGGCACCGCACTGTCACAGTTCTGGGGAAGCCACCTGTTTGATCGACGACGGGCGCTAATCTCAATACCCGTGGCGCTCATCGGCGCGGCAGTTGGCGTCGTGCTGGTTTCGCAGATTGATCCACAGATCCTGGCACCGCTGGTGATGGTTCTCCTTGGTGCGGCTGCCGTGGTTACGCTGATCCAGCGGCCACCCGCCCGGCCCCTGCCGCGACGCGATCGCGGCCTGCTGCTGGCCGCCCTGGTGGCCGGCTTGATCGCTGCCTATGACGGATTCTTCGGCCCCGGTACTGGGACATTCCTCATACTCGCCTACGCGTATCTCTGGCGCGATCCGCTGGACTGCGCCAGCGCCAACGCCAAGGCGGTGAACTTTGCGAGCAACCTCGCTTCGCTGGCCATCTTCTGGGTGCAGGACCTGATCATGTGGAAGCTGGCGCTTCCCATGGCGCTGGGGCAGATCATCGGCGGGTACTGCGGCGCACACACCACCATTCGCGGCGGCAAGTCCGTCGTGCGCTGGTTT
>JAKORQ010000071.1 GCA_029777755.1 Planctomycetota bacterium | reverse complement strand
GGCAGGGAATTCTCCATGGGCGTCGGGTCGACCACTTCTACGAACAGGTAGAGGTTCGTGTCATCCCAACCGAGGCGGAAGGTCCCCTCCAGGCCGTCGGCCGATTCTCCCCAGATCAGGTTACCCGGATCGATGCGCGTGCCAGGAACGGTCGGCCAATCCTCGCTCTGGCCATCGATCGTGACCTGCCTGGTCATGCGCGTGACGCTCACTCCCTTGCGGCCGCCGCTGGTGGGCTTGAAGCGCGGGTCATCGAAAACAAACGGCGACTTCTCACCCATCAGCACGGAGTAGATGTCGTAGTTGGTCTTCGTCACCTCCTCGAGGAACGGCTTGTAGGGGCGGTCGACCACATTCACCAGACCGTTGGCAGCGCCTTCGCCGTTGTATCCCTGGAAGCATCGGCCGGTGGCCGACCGGTCCAGGTGATTGAACCACTGGATGCCGACAACAAAGCCTGTGCTGGCGGCCTGTTCGACATAGTTACGATATGCCAGGCCGCGGCCCCGCTGGTTGGCCAATGTTCGGCCAGTGATCATCAGGCCCTGGTCGCCGCTGCTATAATAGAATTCGCTGAGCATGAGCGGCCGGCCGCTGGACCAGTCATGCAGGCGTTTCAGGAACCCCTTGTCGACGCCGGCCGTGTAATAGTTGACGCTGATAATGTCGTAATACTTGCCGGCCGTTCGTAACAAGACCTCGCTGTTGGCCGTGTCCACCATCCAGCGATCGCCGATCAGCAGGTGATTTGCGTCGTACTTGCGGAAGTACCTGTGAACGAGGCTGTAGCGGCGCTCGAGAAACTCCTCGTAGAACGCCGACACATCCGTGCTTGCCTGCCGAGTGGCGACTGTGAGCGGAGCTTCGTTCAACTCCTCAAAGCTCGCAGCACTCATCTCCCATGCCTTATTGAACTGGTCGATGCTGCCGTACTTTTCCTGAAGCATCTGCACCAGGCGCGCCTTGGATGGAGACTGCGATGCCTTGAGCGTCGGCACCACCCTTGGCACGTTCTGGAGGCGCGGCTCATTGACGAGGAAGTAGCCGATGATCTGCGGATCATCCGCCCGCGCCGCAAGCGGGCTGAACGTCGAGTCCAGTATCTGCTCGATGTTGGGATCGAATGGATCCCACACGCGATACATCACCTCGGCCGCCTTGCTGGGAGTGGGTAGGAAGGGCGTGTAGGGCAGATGCCGTTGCCTTATCAACTCGGCGATCTCCGGGGCGCTTGTCTGCGTCCATGCCCCGGCGCTGTTGAATCCCCACTTGCGCACGCGCTCGATAGACTCGGCGAAGAATTCCGCGTGATTGAATGGCGCGCCGAACTTGCGAATGCGGTTGGCGAGGTAGAAGGAGAAGACGCCGCTCTGCTTCCAGGCGCTGGCGAAAGTCTTGTCACCGGGGGCGGGCAGCCACTCGTAGATGTTCTCCCTGCCCCGAACCAGCGTGTAGTCGTCGCCCGGTGTTCCCAGCAGGCACAGGCCCAGGTGGAAGAAGAGGTTGCCATCAGGATCGACGAGCACCTGTCGGTCGCCAACCTTCTGCACGTGGAAGAAGCCGGTCTTCTTCAGCCCGAGCTTCTCCCCACTGCCGGGTAGGCCGCCGAAGCGGTCGAACTGCGGCGGCTGTAGTGCCGAATAGTATTCGCGGTCGGCTGCCACGTCGGCGCGTAACTCATCGTCGCTGGTTACTTTCTCGGGATAGTTTGCCGCAATGACCTGGCCGAAGCGATCGATCTGGAGCTTCACCTGACCTGAAGCGCCGGCCGGGGGTGTGAGCCTGAGCGTCAGCTTCTCCGCCGGCACCGAGGTGCTGAACAGCCAACTGAAAGTTCCGTTGTTCCATTCGCGGTTGTCCTGCAACTGCTGGAATGTGCCCGGCCCAAACCCGGAGATGGAGAATCCCGCACCGCTGGGATGGACCAGGGAGACCGGCTGGTCGGTGCCGCCTTGGAACAGGTACGGTGACGCCGGCTTCTCGAGGGGAAAATCCTTAAACCCAGCCCCGGCGATGGCGTACTTGCCGCCACTCTTGAACAGCCCCGGGATGGTCAGCCGCATCCTCATCTTCTTTGTCTTGAGCTGAAGTGAGAGGTCGACAAAGCTGACGCTCAGCGCGTCGGCGGCATCGAGCGCGACCATTCCCTTGCCGCCGGCCGGGAATGTGAAACTCAGGCTTTTGCCATCCGGTGCGCGCTGTACGTCGGTGGGGGTTCCTCCCTGCACATCCGGGAACCATGGCAGCGACAGCTCAAGATCACCGGCCACTCCCGCCTTGATGACCATCCAGACCGTTCTTCCCTACTGGACGGGAGGTGTCGCCCCGCTGATTGCGAACGCGGGGGCATCGGCCGAGGCTTTCTGCTGGAGCTGAGGCGGGGCCGGTGCGGCTTGTGCGGCCTGGGGTGGATGCACTGCGGCCGCACCATCGGGCGAACCTACGATGCGCACCCTGCGATACGATTCGCCTGCGGGAATCCCGGACGTTGTATACCAGAGAAAGGAGTTGTTCTTCCATTCCCGGTTGTCCTGCATCCGCATGAAGCCGTACTCGATGGCTACGGAAAACCCATCCCCGCCGCGACCAGTAACACTGAATCGTTTTGCATCCTGCTGGTGCAGCGCAGGGCTGCCGCCATACTCGGCCGGGAATGATCGCTCGTGGTCGTCGATCTTCCACTTCGCATTGCTGGCAAGGCTCATGGGCAGGCGCAATTCCATGCGGAACGACCTGGCCGACTCGGGAACGTTCTGGAAGTGGCATAGATATACGCCATCTCCCTCATCGACGATGCGCAGTGTTGCGCCATTGTCGTAGCTCATGAGGGTGGTCTTGCCCCTGAAAGTCACATCCCTGGCGGGAAGCATCTTTCCGCTCATGCCTATCTGGGGATAGGCTATCGTGAGCTTGCCAAGCTCTCCCGAGTCGATCTCCCAGCCCTCCGGGCTCATCTTCACTTCCGATGCCAGTACGAAGCTGGCAAAGAAGATGGCAGATAGCGCCACAAACCACCCATGCCTGCACATGGCCTGCTCCTTCCCTATCATGCGGGATTTGAACTTTCGGACTACGGATTGGTGCCTGCTGCGTCGCTGTCACCTGGGTAGATGGCGCTGGCCGCCTCGCTGGGCGTCATGAATAGCGCGTTCTGCGACTGCAGGAAATCGATAAACCGCTCAAACTCTGCGAAAGACTCATCACTCCAGTGTGCCGGATGCCCCTGGAGCACGAAGTACTGGCGCTTGGGCAGCTTTGCGTAGCCCTGCATGAACGCCTCAAGGTTCGGCTTGAAAAGCGGTCGTTCCAGCCTCGCCTGCCAGGCAACGTCGAGAATCCTGAGCTTGCCTTGCGATTCCGCCACCAGCTTGCGGGCAAAGAGCGTCAGCTCGCTGGGTTTGGGATCGTTGAAGGGGGCTGGATAGAGCATCACGCGCATATCCTGGTCGTCCAGCAATACCCGCAGTGTGTCCTGGTTAAAGACGCCATTGCCCTCGCCGCCGGGAGGGCCGAAAGTGGTGAAGGCGAACCCCAGCTTCTCCTTTGCCAGCTTCTGCGCCTTGTCCAGGCGTTCTTTCTGCTGGTCGTATGGCCGGCCGTTGAATTCGTTGTACTTCGTGCCGTCCACCTGGTGCACTGCGTGATCCCAGCCGTGGAACCAGAACTCGACGTTTCCAGATTCCTGTCGGCTGCGTATCCATTCGACGTAGTTGGGATGCGCGCTCTCCAGCGTCTGGCAGATGACTCCGATGCTGTACTTGACCTGTTTTTGCTCAAGGTAGTCGGCCACTCGCTGCCAGCGGGGATGCACTCGCCCGCCCTGGAGTTGCCGCAGGTCATCCAGCTTCAGGATGATGATCGGCGGGGTTTCCCGAGCAGGGATCGCTATCGGTGATTGCTCGGCCGCTCCTGCCCAACTGCCGGCCGCCAACCCCGCCAGCACCACGATCGCCCACGCCAACAAACGACTCAACATGATTCACAACCTCCAGACGACTTACTTGTTGGAGTATGTCGCGCCCCTGATGGGCTGCCATCCGGCGACGCGTGATTCCCGGTCAAAGAAGCAGGGCGGGTGAATACCCGCCCCGGCTCCAGATACGTTGCCATGTATCAGGCACTACGGCGGCGCCGAGCGCCGAGCAGCAGTCCGCTCGCCCCCAGGAACGCCAATGCACCTGGCTCAGGAACGACTGACACCACCAATTGGATGTCATCAATACAGGTCTGGGCGCTGTCGGAGCCTGTGCCGGGTGCGCCAGTACCGAAGACGATCTCGTCGAATGTCAGGTACGGGTTGTCCGTATCCACGACGCCGGTTGCCCCGCCGATCAGGGTGGTGGACCCGTTGTTGACGTTCAGCGAATAGAAGTAGAAGTCCAGGCCGATCCCTTCACTCAATCGTGTCAGGACCAGTTCGGCCACGTACCTGCTGGACGTGGAGTTGACCAGGATGCCGGTGCTCTGCACGGGCGTCAGGGTGGTGATGTCGGTGCCAAAGGTCGCAGTGGCATCAAGGCCGGTCTCCTTGTAGATCTCTGCCAGCGCCACGGCATCAGGTGCATCATCCCGGGAGCCATCGTGGTCTATGGCGAAACGGGCGGCATACCCGTAGTCGTCATAGGAGGAGGTATCGAGGTTCACCGCCGTCGGGGTGCCGTTGGAGTTGTACAGACCGAACGAGAACGTGTTGGGCAGTGCGCCAAGCTTCCGGGTGCGGTAGCGGATGGAGAGCTTGATGAAATCCCCGACTTCAGGGCCCAGCGTAACGGAATTGACCGGAAGGTCGGCGTTATACAGTGTGCCGATCGCGGGGCGATTCGATCCGTATGGCGAATACTGCAGGGATCGCGGGGACCCGATCCTGTTCTGCTGCTCCACCCCGAGGACTGCGCCGCCGTGCCCGACCTTGTACCCGGGGATGTCCATCGGGTCGGCCGCGTCGTTATTGCGACTTCCATCGGTGGCGCCGACCGTCTCACCAATCTCGAATGTGTCGTTGACCAGTGTCACCGGGGCCGCCATCGCCAGTGAGCTAAGCCCAATGGTCGCCGCCGTCAGGCAAGCCATGGCGAAAACACTGCTTCGTTCTTGTCCATCGAATGAATTGATCTGCATGTGAGCCTCCTACTGCTCCCACAAGACTTGATTGAGAGATGCGCCCATAGCGCAACGCTGATCAGTTTAATGGTCGCTTACAAAGGGGCTATCCGTTTATGCGGAAATCATTTCTCATTATGCGGCAGAAACTGGTGCCGTAGGACAATAAGACTCGCTCTGCATGTAGGAGGATAATCCGTGGAACGCTCGATAACGTGCGCGGTGGCGCCAATGGAATGAGACTGAAATCGATTCTCCATGAGCGTCGGGGAGGCCGGCCAAACTGGCGATGCCGTCCCGGTTCGGTTCCACGCCGGTAGTGCGCTCAAATCATCCGGGGGCAAAATGAGGAGGGCAGGCAGGCGCCCGCCCTTTGCGTCTGATTCCCTGAGAGTGTCCCTCACCGGTCGGCGCGTTGACGGCGAGTGCCCAGCAGCAGCGCACTTGCCCCCAAAAGTGTCAGCGTACCCGGTTCAGGGACGACCGACGCCACGATCTGTACGTCATCTAGGAAGCTTCGGGCACTGTTGCTGCCACTGTCGCCGTTGCCATTGCCGATGACTATCTCATCGAATGTCTCGAAGAGATTGGAGGTTTCCAGTACGCCGGTAGCCCCGCCGAGCAGGATGGTGTTCCCTGAGGCCGGATACAGCCGGTAGAAGTTGAAGTCCAACTGTATCCCGCCACTCTGCCGCGTCAGGATCAGCTCGGCCAGGTAGGTACTGTTGGCGTCGGTGGTGCTCACCAGCACGCCGGTGCTGTTCGCTGGCGTCAGGACCGTGATGTCGTTACCGAAGGTGGGCGTGCCCTTTCCCCCGGCTTCCTTGAAGATCTCGGCCACGGGAGTGCTGTCTGATGCTCCGATGGCGAAGCGGGCGCCGTAGCCGAAGTCGTCATAGGACGACGTGTCGACGTTAGCGGCCGTTGGGGTGCCGTTGGAGTTGTAGAGCCCGAACGCGAACAGGTCCGGCATATCGCCCAGGCGAGTGGAGTGGTATCGGATGGAGAGCTTGATGAAATCCCCCTCATTGGGCCCGAGTGTGACCGAGTTGACCGGCAGATCGGCGTTGTAGAGCGTGCCCACGGCCGGGCGGCTAACGCCGTAAGGCTGATAGTTGAGCACATACGAGGAGCCGAGACGTGAACTGGAACTCACACCGACGGTGGCGCTGGAGTTGCCAACCTTGTACCAGGGGATATCCAGCTCATCACCCGCATCGTTGCCGACCGTTCCCGGCGAGGTGCCGGCGGTTGCACCGATCTCGAAGGTGTCGTGTACCACCGTGACGGGTGAAGCGGTCGCCAATGTGCTAACGCCAAGGGTGGCCGCCGCAAGGCATCCAACCAAGAGCTGGCCGCAGCGCTGCGATTCAGACGTGTTGCTTTTCATGTCGCCTCCTTCAGCAGACTTGAGCGGGCAAAGTGCCTCCGCGCATGATAATGACAAATCTATCTCATTTGGCCCATCGGGATTTCCGATTCTGCGGAATTCATTTCCCTTTTTGCGGCAGAGTGGCGCTGGCAGGAGGAACTATGCGGAGCATCGCCGGAGTGTCGTGGAGGGCCTTCTGCTGAAGCTGGTTCTCCATATGCGTCGAAGGTGTGGAGGCAGGCAAAAGAAAAACCCCTCGCAGGTCACTCGACTTACGAGGGGATTTGGTTCATGGAGCCGATCGGGATCGAACCGACAACCCCTGCCTTGCAAAGGCAGTGCTCTCCCAATTGAGCTACGGCCCCGTTTGCGGCGCACAGCGCCTTCTGGGCAGGTCGACAGATTACTGGACGATGGCCGGTTTGCAAGCGGCGCAACGACTCACTTCTGCTCTAGCGCCAGCGGTAGGGGTTCGGGTCGAAGCGCTTCCACTTGCTGCTGCCGGCGAACTTCTCGCCAATCTCCTGCACTTTGCGCACGTACGCATGGTACTCCGGCGTACTCGGCCGGGCGAACCCTTCCGTTCCTACGACCACGTACCAACTGGACGAGTAGCCGGGCAGTCCATGTTCAACAGTGCAGCCAAGGCCGGCGGCGCGCATGGCGGCGGCGGCCTCCTGTGCCAGTTTCTCATCCTTGTAGCTCTGCACCACCACGTAGTTGAGCCCAACCACGCGCTCCACCTTGCCTGGGGCGGCTGCCGCCGGGGTCTCGGGCGCGACGGGGGGGACTGTCTGGACGTTTCGCACGGGCTGGGCCGGGATCGGGGCCGGCGGAGTCGTTGCCACCGTGGTGCGGTCGACCGGCTCAAGCACGCCACCCTGGGGGGCGGCCATGCGGAGCTGCTCGGTCGGCGGGCTCAGTTCCGGGGTGTTCTGGTTTCTTCCCGCCAGGTACGCGATGGACACCAGCACCAGCACGACACCGGCCGCCGCCGCCCCGTGCGTCCACTTGTACGGGTAGGCGCCGCGAGGACGGATGGGCATTGGGCCAGCAGGGGGCTCGGCCGCCGGGGTGGTCGTCGCCTGTTGCGCCTGGTTCTTGAAGAACCATTCAGGCGTTTTGAAGCCGCCGCCGGGCTGATCGTCGCCACGACGTTTCTTGTCCTGCTTCAAGGCCTCGAGGAAGGCCCGTGTTGGTTTGCCTTTGGCCATCATGACTCCCGCGTACTAATTCCCATGAGTCCCTGTGGCGTGGCTACGCCAGAACCGCACTATAACCGTTTCGTCCGCTGGTGGTAAGCGAAAGCTGCCCACTTGCACTACACCAATGCAAGCGAACGTAAGACAGGCTGCAGTTGCCGCAGCAGCGGCGCATTGGCCGGTGGAAAATCAAGCCTATCAGCCTGCTCGAGGCTGATCCAGCGGAGCTCATCGGCTGCCAGCGCCGCCGGGGTTCCGCCTGTTATCTTGACAACAAACGGGTGGAGCGTCACGCGCACGCCGTCGTAGTCGTACGACATCTGCTCCATGGAAGCGAGCACGGCCACGGTTACGCCCAGTTCTTCTGCCAGCTCGCGATGCAGGCAGGCGGCGGCCGACTCGCCGGGATGGATCTTCCCCCCGGGGAATTCCCACTTGCCAGGGAGGTGGCTCCCCTGGCGGCGACGGGTGACCAGGAGCCGTCCGCCATCGACGATAATTCCGATTGCCACCTGCAGATGCGTCATTTTCCCTGGCGAATTCTGTGGGAAAGGCAGGATTTTGGCAAGCTCATGCGCCATCAGGAGATAGGATTGTCGATCGGAGATATAGGAAATTGTAAGATTATATCCCGTAACGGTTTGTGCTCATTGCAGAAGCATGCTGGCTGTTTTGGTCTTGCGGTTGACAGCGTTTTTAGGCAGGGGTATAGTCGCATCAACGTTGGCTCGCTCATGTAGCTGGAGCCAT
>JAKORQ010000652.1 GCA_029777755.1 Planctomycetota bacterium | reverse complement strand
GTCGGCATGTACAGCGAGAGGCAGCAAGCGCCCCGCACCTGGACAAGCCTCTCGAAGTCGTCCTGGGTGAAGTTATCCACGATGCCTCCTTATCAAAACTCCATCAGCGAACGTGAGTGGCTTGGAGCGTGAAAATGAGGAGGGCAAAACTAGCGGCTGCGGGACTGGCGGCGCCGGGCGCGCCGGATGGCCTTTTTCTTCTCGATGCGGCGCTGCTCGCTGGGGCTGAGATACCAGCGCTTGCGGCGTGCATCGGTGAGGATGCGGCTTTTGGCTACTTTCTTACGGAAGCGTTTGAGGAGCTGTTCTTCTGACTCACCCTGTCGTCGCTCAACATGTACCATGTCTCCACCTCTCTTTATGGCTTACGTCCTCAGTCTCAGTGTACCAGCTTGCCTGCCGGCGCAACCAGTCGGGCCGATCAGCGCAGGTCGCCGGCGATGGTGTGTGTCTCCAGCGCGTCGAGCAGCACCGCCGTCAGCCGGTCTGCTGCCTGCTCCAGGTCGACCGGGCCCTGCTCGACGGCCAGCTCGGCGGCAAGCATAGCACTGGCCCGCGCCTTGAGCCGCGCATCGCCGCTGGAGAGCTTCTTCAGCTCGCCATACCAGAACAGGTCGCGCAGCGCCTCGGCGATCTTCACCGGGTCGCCGCTCTCGATCTTCTGCGCCATGTGGGTCTGCCGCAGCCGGTAGTTCTCGTTGAGCACGGTCGGCGCGGTCGCCAGCACATCCAGAATGACATCCGCGTCGGCAACGGGCCGAAGCCCGGCTTCCTCCGCATAATCCACCGGGATCATGAGCAGGCCGGAGCCGTCGATCAGTTTGATGTGATAGTAGTGCTGGGATGCGCCGCCTACAGCCATCGACCGGATGTCGACGATCCGGCCCACGCCATGAGTGGGGTGGACAATCACGCTGCCTTTGCCGAACATGCGCCGTCCTTTTCACTATGATATGCGGCTAACCAGGAGAAACGGAAAACCGGGGCCGCCCGCAGGCGACTCCGGTTTTCCCGTGTTGGTTCAGGCCGATCAGGCCATTTCCGCTGGACCCGTCAGCGACTGCTGAGTTTGCTCGCGCTGCTCGCGCTGGCTCTGCATCTGCTCGTGCATCCACCGCTCCTGCTCCTCGGCGGTTACCGCGTCGAGGCTCAGGGCGATGCGCTTCTGCTCACGGTCGATGTCGATGATGCGCACGAGAAGCTCCTCGCCCTCGTGGATCAATTCGGTCGGGCTCCCCGTGCCGAACGAGGTCATCTCGCTCACATGGATCAACCCCTCCAGGTGGTGGGGCAGGGCGACGAACACGCCGAAG
>JAKORQ010000651.1 GCA_029777755.1 Planctomycetota bacterium | reverse complement strand
TGATCAGGATGGAGTTGCCGATGCCCTTATCGATGCCTTCCTTCAGGATGGCCTTGTTGGTCACGAACAGATCGTCGCCGACCAGCTGGATCTTGCTGCCCAGGCGTTCGGTCAGCTTCTTCCAGCCGTCCCAGTCGCTCTCGGCCAGACCGTCTTCGATGGAGTAGATGGGATACTTCTCGCACCAATCGGCGTAGAGGTCGATCATCTGCTCGCTGGTGCGGCCTTCCTTATCGCCCTCGATGAAGTAGCGGTTGTTCTCGGAGAACTCGCTGGAAGCGGGGTCAAGGCAGATGAAGATATCCTTGCCGGGCACATAGCCGGCGGCCTTGATGGCTTCCACCAGCAGCTTCAGCGCTTCTTCGTTGCTCTGCAGGTCGGGGGCAAAGCCGCCCTCATCGCCCACGGCGGTGGACAGCTTGCGCTTGTTCAGGATGCTCTTGAGGGTCTGGTAAACCTCGGCACCCATGCGCAGCGCCTGGTGGAAATCCTCAGCGCCCAGGGGCATGATCATGAACTCCTGCACGTCAACGTTGTTGTCGGCATGCTTGCCGCCGTTGAGCACGTTCATCATGGGGATCGGGGGCTTCACGCCCACCAGGCCGCCCAGGTAGCGGTACAGCGGCAACTCCAGCGCCTTGGCGGCGGCGGAAGCGGCGGCCAGGCTGACGCCCAGCAGCGCGTTGGCGCCCAGCTTGCCCTTGTTGGGGGTGCCGTCCAGCGCGATGATGACTTCATCCAGCTTGCGCTGATTGAGCGCGTCCATGCCAAGGATGGCGGGGGCGATCACTTCGTTGACGTTTTTGACGGCCTTCAGCACGCCCTTGCCGCCGTAACGGCTCTTATCGCCGTCGCGCAGCTCGACAGCCTCACGGGTGCCGGTGGAAGCGCCGGAGGGCACAGCCGCCACGCCGACATCGCCGGAAACCAGGCCGATCTCAACCTCGATGGTGGGGTTGCCGCGCGAATCCATGATTTCACGCGCTTTGACATGACTAATGCTGGTGTACTCGTTCATTTTAAGTTTCCTCTCTTGATCTTAACTCGGCGCAAGCGCCTGCAATAGCTTCCCTGCCCGGTAAAGGCATAGTTTAGCCATCAATTC
>JAKORQ010000650.1 GCA_029777755.1 Planctomycetota bacterium | reverse complement strand
ATATGGGCGAGCGTGGCCGGGTCCATCGGGTCGGCATAGACCTGAACCAGTTCGCCGAGCTGGATGCGCCCCTCGATAGTCAGCGGATGAGTCTCGCCCAGCTCCTCACGTGCCCTCTGCAGCGCTGGGCGAAACCTGCCAGGCTGCCCGATGGCGCGACACGTGGCAGCCAGTTCCGGGAAGGCGGCCGAGTGGAATGGATTCAGCTCCAACGCCTTCTGGTACTGGCGAATGGCGCCTGCAAAGTTACCCAGCTCGCGCATCGCCCGCCCGCGTGCCACCCATGCGGAAGGATCCAGCGGATCGATCTCAGAGAGCCTTGCGCCAAGCCTATCTACATCGCGCCACAGCCCCCTGCCCATCTTCTTGGCCATCTCGCGGTAAATCTCCGCCTTCTTGATGACGGCCTGATACTCCCTGGCGCGCGGATGCATCCGCCGCTCCCCCAGGAAGGCCTCGATCCACCCGACGGCTTCGTCAAAGGTGTACTCGCCGCGGGAAACGCGTGTGGCTTCACGTCGAGGCACGGGAATTTCATCGGGCAGGTGATGATCGGTCGTCAGATCACCGCTAATACGAACCAGGCGCCACTTGAGATATGGCCTGACCAGGTGCCGCAGCAGCAGTACAATCGCAACCGTCACCAGTACGAGCAATCCAACTGCCGCCACGGGCGAATCGGTGATTCGGGCAAGAAACACAACCTATATGGTATCAGCTAACTGATTTGGCTCCAAGCAAGCATCGGCCGACAAATGGCGCTCGCTATGCTCGAGTCTGCTCGCCGCGGCGAAATGCGAGCATCTCCCACATCATGCGCAGGCCCAGGAGATGACTTACTCCCAGGTAGGAAATCGCCCCGGTGGATATGAGGATCGCCAGTTGCAGCAGCGATTCCTTCTTTCCGCCGCCTGAGGGATAGAACGGCAGGCAGGTCACCGCGTGGCAGACCGCGTACATCACCCCGGCCGCGATGAGCATCTTTGCCGCGTTCAGAGATATCTGTCGCAGGCCGAAATCACCTATTCGCCGGCAGAGCATCAGCAGCATGATCACCGACTGCGCTGCAAAGCTGCAGGCAGTTCCCGCGGCCATGGCAGCCTCGCCCAGCGGCGTCCAGAGCAGCGGAAGCTCGATCACAAGGTTCATCACTATGTTCACCACCGACATGACAAAGGGTGTCTTGGTGTCATGCAGTGCGTAATAGGCGCGATTGATGATCTGCTGCATCGAGTAGGCCCAGATGGCCGATGAATAGATGCACAGCGACTTTGCGATCAGCGCCACATCATGCTCGGTCATCGCGCCATACTGAAGCAGCAGCCGCACCACCGGGTAACGAACGATGATCAGCCCAACGCTGGCGGCAAAACCCTCAAAAAGAGTGGCCTCGATGCCTGTGCGCAAACTCGAGTTGAAACGCGAGCCGTCCCTCTCCAGGGCATCGCTGCTGAGGCTGGGGAAGATGGCGGTTGCGATGGCAATCGCGAATATGCCCAGGGGAAACTGGTACAGTACCTGCGCCATGTCCAGCCGCGGCACCGCACCCAGTTCCATAGGATAACGCACCATCCGGCCAAAGAACGAGAAATGCGTGATCAATTGACCTTCGCGCGTCAGGTCCTGCGCCAGGAAGGCGGAGATGCCCTTGTCCATTAGCACCGATATCTGCAGCACGCCGGCCGCCAGCGCCACCGGGATGGACAGCACGAGCATCCTGCGCACCGGGGGAATCCAGATGCTCTGCCGCAGCGAAAAGCGAAACCCCACGCGCCGCAGCGACGGCACCAGGACCAGGATCTGCGCCACACCGGCGATCACCACGAAAGCCGCCAGCCACCAGGCAAGCGTAGTCTGCTTCTGTAGCTTCTCCGCATCGTCGGCCGCGACGGTAATGCCCAGCAGCCATCCGCCGAACGCCGTTACCGCAATGTGAATGATGTTCAGCAGAACCGGCGCAAACGCAGGCATGGCGAAGTAGCGATGCGTCTGGAGAATGGCGCTCAGGAAGGCGGTAAGGCAGATCAGCACCACGTATGGCAACATGATGGCCGACAGCTTGAGCATGAGGATGAAGCTCAGCCGCTGTGGATCGGCGAAGATGATCAGGGAGATGAGTATTGCCTCGCCGATGATGGTGATCGCCACCAGGATGGCGGTCAGGAGATTCACGCTGGCGGCCGCGAACCGTCGCGCCTCCTCCGGCGACTGCTCCTTCAGGGCCTGCGAGTAGAGCGGAATAAAGGCGGCCGACAGCGCCCCTTCCCCGAACAGCTTGCGAAAAAGGTTAGGGACCGCAAACGCCACGCGAAACGCGGTTGCCACCACTCCTGCGCCCAAGAACGTCGCCAGTGCCGTCTCGCGGATCATTCCGAAAATCCGGCTCACCAGCGTCAGGGCCGAAATCACCTTTGCATGTCTGAGAAATGAGCTTTGATCCACGGCAGAAGACATCCGACCCTTTCATCCCTGAATGGCGGGTTGCATTCTCAGCGGAGTCGCATCGCATCGCAAGTAAGTTGACAAATCGGACCTCATCCATGCCTAAGATCAGCGGGAGGACATTGCAGACATGTCGCAAACATTGGTTCAGCCCCGCTGTTGGGGCCACGTCGTGAACGAAGTATTCGATCTGCGTGACTCAAGTGATGCCCTTGGGGATGTCGAGGAGCTGCGCCGCCGGATGGATGCCGAGGGGTATCTATTTTTGCCGGGACTTCTAAACCGCGAGGAAGTCCTGGACGCCCGGCGGGAAGTCTGCAGCCGCCTGGCGGCCGCGGGTTACCTCGCCCCGGACGCCGACATCATGGAAGCTCGTGCCCGGCCCGGCATGCGCTACGACAAGGTCATGGAGACCGTCGCCAACGGCAACCCGCAACTTCACAGCGTTCTCTACTCCGGCCCGATGATGGAGTTCTGGCGCGAGTTCCTTGGCGGCGAGGTCAGGCACTTCGATTACACCTGGTTCAGGACAATCTTCCCCGGCCCTGGCACGGCCTCTCACTGCGATGTGGTTTACATGGGGCGCGGTACGCCTCGGCTTTACACCGCGTGGACGCCCATCGGCGACATCGACACGGAACTGGGCGGCCTGATGATCCTTGAAGGATCAAACAACCATCGGAAGCTGCGCGAGAGCTACTGCAAGATGGACGTCGACAGCTACTGCGAGAACCGTGAGGGGCCGGCCGGGCTGGATGCCTGGCAGAAAGGCACCGGCGGTTGGCTCGGCAAGAATCCCAACCAGATCCAGAAGAGCCTGGGCGGGCGATGGCTGACGACTCCCCTATACCGCGCAGGTGACGTGCTGGTCTTCACGGTGTTCACCGTGCACGCGGGGATGGACAACCAGACAGCCAATCGCATCCGGCTCTCCAGCGACTCGCGCTACCAGCTCGCCAGCGAGCCGGCCGACGAGCGGTGGATCGGCGAAAACCCGGTCGGCCATGGCCCGGGCGCCAAGCGCGGCCTGATCTGCTGAGGGCGCCAGAACCGGTTACTTACGACCGCGCTTGCTGTAGTTCACCGTGACGGTGCCATAGGTGCCGCCGCGCACGTTGAACTTGCCGATCACGGTCATGCTGCGCGGCTTGAGCACGCTTACCAGGTCATCCAGAATGGTGTTGGTAACGCTCTCGTAGAAGATTCCCTTGTTGCGGAAGGAGAAGAAGTAGAGCTTAAGGCTCTTCATTTCCACGCACTTGCGATCGGGCACGTAGCGGATGGTGATAGTGGCGAAGTCCGGCTGGCCCGTCACGGGGCAGACACTGGTGAACTCGGGGAAGATGAACTCGATCTCGTAGTCGCGATTGGGGAACTGGTTGGCGAACGTATCCAGTATCGAGCGGGGATTCTCGATCTGCGCTTCGGTAAGGATGCTCTTCTTGCCCAGGTGCGATGGATTCAACTTCTTCGATGCCATTGTGATGATTGTACAGGCAAGCACGGAGATTGGGGAGCGCCCCACCCCCGCCGGGCACGGCCGCCGCGAGTAAGTATTATCACGCACGGTAGTCTGGAAATGAGTGCGATCGAATGCCGAACAAAATACGACCGTCCCCTTTCACCGGCAGGCGATCGTGATAGAATACCGATCTTTGCCTGTAGGCAACCAGCCACTATGCCTGAAAGATCACACAGCATCAGAATCCGGGGCGCTCGCGAGCACAATCTCAAGAATATCGACATCGATATTCCGCGGGACCGCATCGTCTGCATCACCGGCCTGTCCGGCTCGGGCAAGAGCACGCTTGCATTCGATACCGTCTATGCCGAGGGCCAACGCAAGTACGTGGAGAGCCTCTCCGCGTACGCGCGGCAGTTCCTCGAGCAGTTGCAGAAGCCGGATATAGATGAGATCGAGGGGTTGCCGCCGACCATCGCCATCGAGCAGCGCTCGGCATCCTCTAATCCCCGCTCGACGGTGGCGACCACCACCGAGATCTACGACTACCTGAGGGTGCTTTTTGCCCGGGCGGGAACGCCCCACTGCTGGGAATGTGGCAAGCAGATCAGCAGCCAGTCGCCTGCCCAGATCGCTGACGCCATCATGTCGATGCCGCCAGGCTCTAAGGTGATGATCCTCGCCCCACTCATCCGCTCGCAAAAGGGTGAGCATAAGGACGTCTTCGCCGCCCTGCACAAGCAGGGTTTCATGCGCGCGCGAGTGGATGGACAGGTGCTGGAGATCGCCACTCCGTCGGCGTTCCCCGAGCTTAAGAAGACTTTCGCGCACACGATTGAGGCTGTAGTGGATCGCGTGGTGATCAAGCCGGAGATCCGCCCGCGCCTGGCTGACTCGATCGAGACGGCCTGTCGGCTGTCACAGGGCCTGGTGATCGCCTCGACGCTCAATCCCGACGGAAGCTGGACGGACCAGGTGTTCTCAGAGACGTTCGCCTGCCCGGATCATCCGCACGCTTCGCTGCCGGAACTCGAGCCGCGCCTGTTTTCCTTCAACGCGCCCCATGGTGCATGTCCGGTCTGCCATGGGCTGGGCACGATGTTTGAGTTTGATCCCGAGCTGATCGTGCCGGATGAAAGCCTCTCGCTGGCCAACGGCGCGATCGAGGCCTGGCGCAAGAACGGCAAGCGCATGAACATCTACTATGCGCGCGTCCTGCGGCAGTTCTGCAATGACTTCGACATCGACTACGAGCAGCCATATAAGGACATCCCCAAGAAGGTGCGTGACGTCCTGATGTACGGCACAGAGGCTGTTAAGGGAGCAAAGAAGAGCACCTGGTTCGAGGGCGTGATCCCCAACCTGCAGCGGCGGTTCGACAACACCGAGAGCGAATGGGTCAAGGAGCGACTGCACGGCTACATGTCGGAGCAGCGTTGCAAGGCCTGCAACGGAGCGCGCCTTAAGAAGGAAGTGCTGGCCGTGCGCCTCACGGGAACCAGCTATCAGCCGATCAAGGCCGAGGACGGCGAGACGCACGCCCGCAAGGACCTGAACATCCACGACGTGACCACCCTCTCCGTATCGGATGCGCGGCACTTCTTTGAGAGCCTTCAGCTGTCCGAGGAGAAGAAGATCATCGCCGAGCCGATCCAGCGCGAGGTGATCTCGCGGCTGCAGTTCATGGTGGATGTGGGTCTTAGCTACCTGACGCTGGATCGTCGCACCTCCACGCTCTCCGGAGGCGAGGCGCAGCGAATCCGCCTGGCGACCCAGGTTGGATCCGGGCTGGTGGGAGTCTGCTACGTGCTGGATGAGCCGACCATCGGCCTGCATCAGCGCGACAACATGCGGCTGATCAACACGCTCAAGAAGTTGCGCGACACCGGCAACACCGTGCTGATGGTCGAGCATGACGAGGACTGCATCCGCCACTCCGATCACCTGATAGACATCGGACCGGGCGCCGGCGAGCACGGCGGCCAGGTCGTGGCACAGGGAGATGTACCGGAAGTGTTCGAGCAGCGCCAGAGCATCACCATGCGCTATCTCACCGGCGGGCTGGCCATTCTTCCCCCCGCCGAGCGGCGCAAACTGGATCCTACCCGCAATGCCATCGAGCTTAAGGGCTGCCAAACCAACAACCTCAAGAACATTGATGTGGCGATCCCGCTGGGCGGTCTGGTATGCGTCACCGGCGTTTCCGGCTCCGGCAAGAGCTCACTGATCAACCAGACGCTGCTCCCGGCGCTCAAGCGAAAGCTGTACGGCTCGAAGATCAAGGCAGGCGAACACAAGTCTATCGTCGGCGCCAACAAGATCGACAAGGTCATCGAGATCGACCAATCGCCGATCGGCAGGACACCCCGCTCGAACCCTGCGACTTACGTTGGCGTCTTCGACGAGATCCGCAAGGTGTTCGCAAAGACGCGCGAGGCGAAGATCCGCGGCTACGAGGTCGGGCGATTCTCCTTCAACGTCAAGGGCGGCCGCTGCGAGGCGTGCCAGGGCCAGGGCACCAAGAAGATCGAGATGCACTTCCTGCCAGACGTCTTCGTCAACTGCGAAGTCTGCAAGGGCAGCCGTTACAACGCCGATACGCTGGAAATCCACTACCGCGGCAAGAATATCGCGGACGTCCTCAACATGACCATTGAGGAAGCGCTCAAGTTCTTTGAGAACTTCCCGCGCATCAAGCAACTGCTGCAGGCGCTGTACGATGTCGGACTTGGCTACATACGCCTGGGCCAACCCTCCACACAACTATCCGGCGGTGAAGCGCAGCGCGTAAAACTCGCGACCGAGCTGGGCAAGACCGCTACCGGCAAGACGCTCTACGTGCTGGATGAGCCGACTACCGGGCTGCATTTTGCCGACATCCACAAGCTGCTGACCGTGCTGAATCGGCTGGCCGACATGGGCAACACGGTGCTGGTGATCGAACACAATCTCGATGTCATCAAGTGTGCTGACTGGATCATCGACATGGGCCCGGAAGGTGGCGATGCCGGCGGCACAGTGGTCTGCGCGGGCACGCCAGAGGAAATCTGCCAGTGCCCGCAGAGCCATACCGGCCAATACCTGAAGGATAAGCTGACCAGGCCGGCGCAGGTTGCGTGTGCCTGACAGACTATCGCGAGAGTGCTGTACTAGATCTCGCTCCATGCGCGCGGGTGGACGGTGGTGTAGAAACGCCCCTGCCGCCGGTGCACCTCTACCTTTATGCCGTAGGCCTTCGACATCGCCTCATCGCGCAACGCCTCGGCCGGCGTTCCCTGCGCGAACACTTGCCCCTCCCGCAAGATCAGCACCTGGCTTGTCTCCGGCGGCAGTTCTTCCACATGGTGAGTGATCAGGACGATCGCCATGTCCCTGGCGCTGCGGCGGATCCGCGAGATCGTCATCAGCACCTGCTCGCGAGCAAGCAGATCCAACCCGTTCGTCGGCTCATCGAGGATCAGCAGCTTCGGCCGGATCGCCAGTGCCCGGGCGATAAGTGTACGAACCTTTTCGCCAGTGCTGAGAAGGCCATACTGGCTATCGGCCACTGCGGTTAGCGAGAACACCTCCAGCAGCTTCCGAGTTCGCGCTACCATCGCCCGCGTGGGCTTGTCGTACAGTTGCAGAGTCCCGAAGAAGCCGGTGAGTATGATCTGCCGAGGCGAGATTGACGGATCGAAATCCAGCGGCGCCGCCGGCTGCACCAGGCGGGTAAGCTGTTTCACGACGGCGGCCGGCTCTGGATCGCCATTGGGGACGATCGACGCCGTTCCCTCGGTCGGCCAGAGTTGCCCGGCCAGTAGCCGGGCAATTGTACTTTTGCCGCTGCCATTGGGCCCGATGATCGCCGTGATGCTGCGCTCGCGTAGTTCCAGGCTCACATCACGCACGATCCAGCGCCGGCCGCGCCGCACTGAAACATTCTCCAGGACCGCCCTGATATCCGCGCTCAAGGTATCTGGTCTCCCTTTGCGCGAAATCAGCTCCGCGCTTCGACGGGCTGCGTGGTGGCCGAGGCCTGATCCTCAGTCCTGGCCGGCTGCCATCCGCCGCCGAGCACCTGGTAAAGCGTCACCTGGTTGGCCAGCTTGGCGAACCTCAGTTCCACCAGCCCTCGCTGCGCCGAGTACAGCGAACGCTGTGCATCCAGCACGCTCAGGTAGCTGTCCAGGCCTTCCTCGTATCGCCGCGAAGAGAGGCGGTATGTCGCATCAACCGCATCAACCAGCGACTGCTGGGCGGCGAGCTGCTCATCCACCGTGCCGCGAACTGCCAGGGCATCCGCCACTTCGCGGAAGCTATTCTGGATGGCCCGCTCATACTCAGCCAGGGCAATGTCCTGATCCACATCGGCCACGCGCTTGGCCGCCCACACACGGGCGTCAAAGATCGGCATGACCAGTTGCGGAGCAAAGTTCCAGGTGCGCGAGCCGGCGGTGAATAGGTTGTCCAGTTCGTTGCTGGCGGTACCGATCGCCGCGGTCAGCGAAATACGCGGGAAGAACGCCGCTCTTGCCGCACCGATATTGGCGTTGGCCGCCATCAGCTGATGCTCCGCTCGCTGAACGTCCGGCCGCAGCAGGAGCACTTCCGACGACACTCCCGCGGCCAGTTCCGCCGGCGGAACAACATCCGTCAGGTCAACCGGCAGCTTTTCCCTGTCGATGCTGGTGCCAACGAGCAGCTCAAGCGCGTTGACGTCCTGGGCGATGAGCTGGCGATAGCGCGCCACCTCAGCCCTGGCACTGTCCACCTGCGTACGAGCGCGATGGACATCGATCTCCTGCGCGACCCCCTGCTCAAACAGCCGCTGCACCAGGTCCAGCGAGTTCTGCTGTGCTTCAAGGGTGGTCTGCGCGAGCTTCAGATTCTCGCTGTCGGCCGCCAGCCGCATGTAGGCAACGGCCACGTTGGACACCAACAGGATATTTGCGCTGCGGCGGGCTTCCTCGGTAGCTAGGTACTGCTGCAATGCAGCATCCTTGAAACTGCGGATGCGCCCGAAGAAGTCGATCTCCCACTGCACCACACCCAGGTTCACGTTGAACTGGTTACTCGTGGAAGCAGCACCATCGCGCGACAGGTCCGCCGGCGTCCGCGAGCGGGTCATTCCCGCACCGGCGTCCAGTGCCGGGTAGAGCTCCGCACGCTGCACTCCGTACATCGCCCGGGCACGCTCGACGTTGAGCGCCGCCAGGCGCAGATCGCGGTTGTTCTCCAGCGCCAGCGATATCAGCTCGCGAAGGCGCTCGTCCTCGAAGAAGTCCTGCCAGTGGATCTCGCTGGCAGGTACCGTGGCCTCGGTCGCCGGCCCATACGCGCCACCGCTGGGCAAGGTCGTGGGGATTGGAGCTTCCGGCCGCTGGTACTTGGGCGCCATGGTGCATCCGCCCACGACGGCGGCCACCACACATGACACCAACAGGCGATTACCTTTAGACATTGACCTCGTCCTTTGCTCTTTCTTCAACGACTATAGCCTTCATAGCCTTGCGGCGTCGCCGATAGTCTCCGGACATCTTGTAGATAAGCACATAGAACACCGGGGCGTACAGCGTGACCAGGAAGGTCGCCGTCACCACGCCACCGACCACGCCGATACCGATGGCCCGCTGGGCTCCGGCGCCTGCGCCGTTGGCCATGGCCAGCGGCAGCACGCCGAACCCGAACGCCAGCGATGTCATCACGATCGGGCGAAGACGCAGCCTTGAGGCCTCCAGCGTCGCTGCGATCACGTCCATTCCATCCTCCACACGGGCCTTGGCGAACTGCACCACCAGGATCGCATTCTTGGTTGTCAGGCCCAGGATCGTCAGGATGCCGATCTTGAAGTACACGTCATTGGGCAGGTTGAAGATCGTCGAGGCGACAACGCCACCGATCACGCCCAGCGGCAGTGTCATCAGGATCGAGATCGGGATCGGCCAGCTCTCATACAGGGCCGCTAAGCACAGGAAGATAACCAGCACCGAGAAGGTGTAGAGCAACCCGGTCTGGCTCTCGGCCATTCGCTCCTGGTAGCTGATGCCTGACCAGTCGAAACCGATGCCCTGCGCCAGCTTCGCCGCAAGCTCTTCCATCGCCGCCATCGCTTCACCAGAGCTTCGGCCTGCGGCGGCTTCACCCTGAATGGTGATGGACGGGAAGGCGTTGTAGCGCTCCAGTCGCGGCGAACCCTTGGTCCATCGCCCGCTGGCGAACGCCGAGAACGGAACCATCTTGCCCTGGTTGTTCCTCACGTACAGCTTGTCGATGTCCGTGGGAAGCATGCGGTCTTCAGGCTCCGCCTGGATATACACGCGCTTCACTCGGCCGGCCTGGATGAAGTCATTCACATAGGCACTGCCAAACGCAGCCCGGATCGTCTCGTGGATCGCCGCGATCGACACATCCAGCGCACCGGCTCGATCCCAGTCGATATCCACGCGGTACTCCGGCACGTCATCCAGGCCCATCGGGCGAACACTCGCCAGGCGTGGATCCTGCGCCGCCATCATCAGCAACTGGTTGCGCGCCTCGATCAGCGCGTCGTGACCAACGCCGCCACGGTCCTGCAACTGGAACTCAAAGCCCTTGGCGGTACCCAGTTCCAACACGGCCGGCGGGGCGAAGGCGAACACCATCGCGTCGCGCCACTGCATGAAGTGCGCCATGGCGCGGCCAGCCACCGCCTGCACCTTCAGGCGTGGATCCTGGCGCTCGTCCCAGTCCTTGAGCTTGATGAACGCCATGCCGGCGTTCTGTCCCTCGCCGCCGAAGCTGAAGCCGGAGATGCGCATCACCGTCGCCACAGCGTCCTTCTCCTGCGTCATGAAGTACTCATTCACGCGCTCCATGACGCGCTCGGTGACTTCCAGCGTGGCATTCGGAGGCAGTGTCGCCATCACCATCAGCATGCCCTGGTCCTCGTCAGGCAGGTATGCCGTGGGCATGCGCTTGTACATGATGCCCAGCACGCCCAGGATCACCGCGAAGACCACCATGTAGCGAACGGTGTGATTCAGTGCCTTATGCACCTGCTTCACATAGGCCTCGCGGGCAGTCTCAAACAATCGATCGAACCAGCGGAAGAACGGCCGCATGAACCACACGCCGCCCTCGGCCGGCTGATGCCCCTTGGGCACAGGCTTGAGCAGCGAGGCGCACAGCACCGGAGTAAGGATCAACGCCACCAACACCGACAGCAGCATCGCGGAGATAACCGTGATGGAGAACTGGCGGTAGATGATACCGGTCGATCCGCCCATGAATGCCATCGGGCCGAACACCGCAGACAGCACCAGGCCGATGCCGATCAGGGCCGGGGTGATCTGATCCATGCTCTTGCGGGTTGCTTCCCGCGGAGAAAGGCCCTCCTCGGTCATGATGCGCTCGACGTTCTCGACCACCACGATGGCGTCGTCCACCAGCAGGCCGATCGCCAGCACCATGGCGAACATGGTCAGCATGTTGATCGAGAAGCCGAATATGGCCAGCGTGGCAAACGTACCCAGCACCACCACCGGCACGGCGATGGTCGGGATCAGCGTTGCCCGCATGTTGCCCATGAACACATACATGACCAGGAACACCAGCAGGATCGCTTCAAACAGCGTCCTGACCACGTCCCTGATCGCCACCTTCACGAACGGAGTAGTCTCGTACGGGAACGAGTAGCGCATCCCCGGCGGGAAGTAGTTGGCCAGCTTGGCCATCTTGGCCTTCACGGCGTCGGCGGTTGCCAGCGCGTT
>JAKORQ010000649.1 GCA_029777755.1 Planctomycetota bacterium | reverse complement strand
ATTCGCGGTGGGCGTGCCGATGATGCCATGCGTCGCGCCATCGCAGCCGCGTAAGACTCATCCATGCCCGACCAGTTAACCGACTGCCTGTCGGTGATGAGGTAGATCTCGCGATTGATGCTGTCGCCGGCCTCCAGGACGTTCATTGCCTCAGCCAGCGCCAGCGTGATGTCGCACTTCCCGTCGGTTGGCGCCAGCGAGGCGGCCGACTGCGCCACATTCTGCAGGTCGCTCGAGAGGCTCGATGGCAGCGTCCCGGTTCCCGCCGGTATCAGCGAGACGCGATCACCCCGCTGTAGCTGCGAGATCACCGCGACGGCCGCCCGCCGGGCATGGTCGATGCGCGGCCGGCCATTTTCCTCCACGGCCATGGAAGCGGAGCAATCGACGACGATCGCAGCGTCAACATGCCCCCCGACCGTCAGCGTGCGCAGCATCCCGGTGATCACCGGGCGAGCCATGGCGATTGCCAACAGCGCCACCGCCGCCATCCGCAACGCCAGCAGTATCCACTGCTTGAGCCGAGTACTTTGCCGCTGCCGCTGGTCGGTGCCGGCCAGAAACATCATGGCGCCCCAGTCGATGCTGCGATAGCGTGCGCGCGCCAGCAGGTGCAGCACCAGCGGCACGGCCGCACCGGCAATCCCAGCGAGCATGACCAGGTTAAGGAACACAGTGATACTTAGTACAACGCGGCCGGCCTATTGTTTGAAGGCGATGTATTGGTGAATCCACGGATGATCACCGATACACCCAGGCATACCTTTTGAATGCTGCGTGTTGATTGACAAGGAATTCCGTATCGCCCCGTGCGGACTAGCTGTTCGATCGAGTATCAATCGCAGATCGCAATCCGAAGATCTTACTTGACTATCTTCAGGATTTCCTTGAACTCCGGTGTGCCGGCCTGACCCAGTAGCTCGAAGATGACACTTTCCACCGTGGTCACGGCCGCCCCGGCGTGGCGCATCAGCTTGAGGGCGATTTCTCGATCGAACGGCCGGCGGCTGGATACCGCGTCCGCGCACAGCCATACCTCGAGCCCCTTGCGCAGCAGGTCAAGGACTGTCTGTTGCACGCAGACATGCGTTTCTATGCCACAAACGATCACCTGGCGTGCCCCCACGCGCTCGATCAGCTCAGTTATCTGAGGCGTACAGGCCGTAAAGGAGAGTTTTTCCACACGGTGCGCCTGCTCACCCAGCAACTCCACCAGCGGCTTGCACGTGGGCCCAAGACCAGCGGGATACTGCTCCGTAACGAGGACCGGGACGGTCAACACATGACATGCGCGTATCAGTTTCCCGGCGGCCACCAGGCAGGAATCCGCCTCAGCCATCGCCGGCAGCAGCTTTTCCTGGATATCCACTACCAGTGTTACTGCCTTCTCCCGCTGCAGTCGGTTTTGCATTATCATCTCCTTGTCATGTGCAAGCGCCGCAACAGGAATGTGCGGCGTCACTTGTGAACTGCACGATTGTCTCCTATATTCCAGACCTTCGATTTACAGGGCAGTGATGGCAGTCAAGTTCGCAGTATATAAAGATGGACAGCAGCTTCAGAGCTTCACGCCGGTAGCCCCGGTAGTGCTCGGGCCTGAGAGTGTTCCCATAGCCGGCGAAGTTATCTTGCGCGATGGCCATCTTATCGCCAACCGTGCCGACGAGCACGCCATCGCCCTCGGGCTGATGTGGGATATCGGCCCGCTGGGATGGTTCCACCTCGAGACCACCCGCCTGCAGCACCGCGAAGAACCGTATAACCTGAATGTCGAACTTGCCCGCGCCCGCCTGATGAAGATCGTGCAGAAGCGCGAGGACTGGAACCGGTTTGATTTTCCGCGCATCGAGAAGCTGCAGGAGATGTTTGCCGAGGCCCAGGGGCTGTTTGTCGAGGCGCTGTCCCTGCAGGATCGCCCGGCCGAGGCCGCCCGTTACGCTGACCAGGCGCTGGAGATGGCGGTTGACATGTCAGAGCAGCTTTCGCTGTTCCACAGCGAGCTGCTGTTGAACCGCCGCCGGATGAATGGCCCATACGTGCGCCACATGTTTGGCTGCCGCATCGACCCCACCATACAGAATGACCGGTACAAGGAGACGGTGCTCAGCGGCTTTGACTATGCCGTTTTGCCGATTCCCTGGCGTCTGGTTCAGCCCACCGAGCAAGATTTCATCACCACTCAGATCGATGAGTGGGTTGAGCTTCTCAGCCGCAAACGCATGCCGATCATCGCCGGGCCGCTGATCCAGCTCACCGAGCGCGATGTCCCGGACTGGATGTACATATGGGAAAATGAGTTCGAGACGATGCGCGACCTGTGTCTGGAGTACATCCAGAAGATCGTGTACCGCTATCGCAAGGCCGTCTCGGTCTGGAATGTCGTGGCCGGGCTGGGCTCCAACACGCTGTTCCCCATGAGCTTCGAGCAGTGCATCGAGTTCACCCGCCTGCTGGTGGCGCAGGTGAAGAATGTCATGCCCGGGGCACGCACGCTGATCTCCATCTGTCATCCATTCGGCGAGCATCGCCAGCGGATGACCAGTGGAGCACCCCCTCTGCTGTACGCTGAGATGGTGGCGCAGTCGGGCATCAGCTTTGAAGGCTTTGGCGTGGAACTGGAAGTGGGCGTGCCGGTACCGGGACAGTACATGCGCGACCTGTTCCAGTACTCCTGCCTGCTGGATCGCTTCTCCGGGTTTGGCAAGCCGCTTTTCCTCACCGGCGTGGGCGTTCCGTCGCGGGCGACGGCCGATCCTTCCGACCGGGATGAGGGCAAGCATGTCCCCGCCCAGGCGGGGCGCTGGCGTCGGCCATGGGATGAGCAGCTCCAGGCCGAGTGGATCGATTCGCTCTACAAGATCGCCTTCAGCAAGCCGTTCGTGGAGAGCATCGCCTGGGCGAACGTCGCCGACATGCACCACACGCTGCCAGGCGGCGGATTGCTCAATGACATACTCCAGCCCAAGCCGGCATTCCGCAAAGTGCAGGAACTCCGCGAGTCATTCCACGCGTGGAACCGAAAGAGCTAAACCGGGCAGGCAGAAACTCCCCTCTTGTGCTGGTAGCGCTGCTGGTGATTGCGCTGGCAACGATCGTTGTCTATCGTACCTCCACCGGCTGGCGGCCGCACCTTCAGGCAGATGCGCCTCCACCGCTGCTCAAGATCGACCCAAATGTAGCCACTTGGGACGAGCTGGCGTCATTGCCAGAGATTGGGCCAACGCTCGCCAAGCGGATCGTCGAATACCGCCGGCAAAGACAGGATGCAGGCGCAGCTCGTCCGTTTGCCTCTGAGGAGGACCTGGACAAGGTGCCGGGGATCGGACCGCGAACCCTTGAGGAAATTCGTCCTTACCTGAGCTTCAACTGAGCGGAACTCGCGGCAGGATGACCTGGTCGGCTGAGAAGGCCTCCCACACCTGCTCGTCGCCATCCACGTCGAACTCGCGGAACAGGTTCTCGGCCATGAGCTGCCAACTGCGCAGCTCCGATCCCTCCGGCAGCGCGGTCGGGGCATACCTGGTGATCGGCCGCTCGATCGCCTCCACCACGGTCTGCACGCCGCGCATGCGGTCGATCTCGGCATGGTAAAGGCTCTCCAGCTGGTGCT
>JAKORQ010000648.1 GCA_029777755.1 Planctomycetota bacterium | reverse complement strand
TCATCCCCGTCCTCGCCATACAGGTAGCTTCCTGCGTTGGAAGCCTGGAGGGTGTCATTGCCGTCCCCTCCGTAGATCTCCGCGGCCCGCTTGCCGCCGTAGATGCGATCGTCGAAAGCGGTCCCGTAGATGCGCTCCACGTCGAAGCCGATGTTGTCGCCTTCGCCATCGTAACCGTCATTGGCGACCGTATCGAAGTTGACGTAGATCCCCTCTGGGTGGTTGGAGTAATCAACGGTGTCCCAACCCGCTCCGCCGTAGTACGTGTCAGCACCCAGGCCGCTCACCAGCGTATCGTCCCCGGCGCCGCCGTTGACGATGGAAGATCCTTCGCCTGAGATGATCAGGTCATCCCCATCGCCGGCCCAGACCGAATCATTGCCGTCACCGGTGTAGATGATGTCATTGCCCATGCTGGTCTTGATGTAGTCATCGCCATCTCCGCCGTCGACGGTAACCGGCATGACCATCGGTCGGACGATGAAACTGTCGTCTCCTCCCAGCAGGTTGGCCTGGATCTCCTGCACATCGGCGGCGACGAATGAGTGGAGCTCGCCGTTATCCTCGACCTGCAGCAGATCCTTGTACCGACTGACCACGATCTGGTCATCTTGCTCGGTACCGGTAATGAGAAGGACGTTGCCATCCAACGAGACGGAAAGAAGCTTCCGTGTTTCCAGACACTCGTAGTGCATCACATCACCCCCAAGAACGATTGATGAATCCTGTACAGCCTTGCGGCTGGACCACTGCGGAATGGTCGATCCTCCCCAGGAACGACACTCTAGCAGATACTAGAGCTCAAACCGCTTGGTAATCCAGCTCAACAATCTTTTCTTCTCAAAATTCTTGAAGGGTTTGCTTTGCAACCCGCCATACTCATGCATAAAAGCGGTTGAGCTTGCTTGAAAGATGTTCCATCAGCGGCTCGATTGACGGCTCTTCACCGGTCGCTTTCATCATCAAGTCGCGCGCACAGTAGCGCTGGCCATGCTCATGGACGTTGCTGCGAAGCCAGCTCAGCAGTGGCGCAAACTCCCCCTGCGCGATCGCCTCATCCAGGTCACTGATCTGCTTCCGCGCCGCCTGGAACAGGGCGGCCGCGTTCACGTTGCCCAGCGTGTAAGTGGGAAAGTAGCCGAAGCCGCCCTGGGACCAGTGCACATCCTGCAGGCATCCCTGCGTATCGTCCGGCACCTCGATGCCGATGTACTCGCGCATGCGCAGATTCCAGGTGGCCGGCAGCTCAGACGTGGGCAGGTCGCCCCACAAGAGCAAAAGCTCCAGCTCAAATCGCAGGATGATGTGCAGGTTGTAGGTTGCCTCATCCGCCTCGGTGCGGATCAGCGATGGCTGGATCGAGTTCACCGCAAACAGGAACTGCTCCAGCGGCACATCACGCAGCGCATCGGGGAACATCTCCTGCGCCCTGGGGTATGCCCATCTCCAGAACGGTTCCGAGCGGGCCACCAGATTCTCCCATAGCCGCGACTGCGACTCATGAATCCCCAGCGACACCGAGTTGCCCAGCGGCGTGCCAAAGTGCTCTGCCTTCAGGCCCTGCTCGTAGAGGGCGTGGCCGGTCTCGTGGATCACCGAGAAGAAGCAGTTGCCGAAATCGCGCTCATCGTAGCGGGTGGTGATGCGGACATCGCCTGGCGCGATGGTCGTGCAGAAGGGATGCACCGTGGTATCCAGCCGCCCGGCCGAGAAATCAAACCCGATCGCCTTCGCCGCCATCTCCGCAAACGCCTTCTGCTTGTCCACGGCATAGGTGCGATGAAGTATCTCCACCGGCGCGCGTCGGCCGCTCGTGCGCACCTTTTCCATCAATTGCACCAGCCGTGGTCGAAGCTGCGCGAACATGGTTCGCAGTCTCCTTGTGGTCTCGTACGGCTCGTAATCATCCAGCAGGGCGTCGTACAATTCCTCCGACGAGGAGGGATTCTTGCCGCAGATACAGGCTGCGTACTTCCTGCGCAGGTCGATGGTCTTGTCCAGCCACGGGCGGAAGGTCTGGAACTGGTTGGTCTTCCTCGCCTCGGCCCATGCCTGGCGCGAGTGGACGGCCGTCTGCGTGATCTCCGCCACCAGCGCGGAGGGCACCTTCACCTCCCGCTGATACAGCCTGCGCCATTCGCGCACGTTAACGGCGGCATCATCATCCAGCTTCTCCTGCGCCAGTTCATCGAGTTGTGCCCCCACCTCCGGGGCGACGAAGCGATCGTGCATTGTGCGGGCCAGTAGCGCCATCTGCCTGGCCCGGCCATCCGCCCCCTTCGGCGGCATATAGGTCAGCTCATCCCAGCCAAGCAGGGCCTCGGCCGAGCCGAGCAGCGCATTTTCCACCAGATAGTCACGAAGCCGCCGATATGTCTTCTCCCATCCCATGTCCCGATGGTATCTCAGTGCAAGAGAACCCTCCAATGTCCAAATATCCTCCTGGAGTCCTTTTTCGCCGCGATTCTGTTACCCGGGTGATCCAATTGGCGCAAAAGGCAAGAAGTCGCGACTGTGCATGGCGCATGGCGCTTTACTGAAATGCAGCTTCGCATTACGCTCTGCGGCTAGAAAGGAGATCTGTGCATGGCTAAGCCTCGCCGTCGCCGTAAAGTCGGCAGCAAAAAGCGCAAGGCCCGACGTGACCGCCGCAAGCGCTAGTTCATCTAGCCGTCCGTGTCACAGAGGCATATAAGAAATAACCAGAATACAAAACCGCGTACATGTGTCGGGATCTGCTGTTCCGTACACAGCGCGGTTTGTCTTTCACACGCACAGGGAAGGTGCATATGGAGCTGTTCGCCGACCGGCTGCTGGAAGAGATTTCCCGCAAGGGAGCCCCGATCTGCGTCGGGATAGACCCGATTCTCGAGATGTTTCCCGAGTCGCTGGTCAGTCGCTTCCGCCGCGGTGGAAAATGCGACGCCGAGGCCTCCGTGGATGCCGTGTTTGAGTTTACCACGCGCGTCCTGAAGGTGGTGGCGCAGCATGTCCCCATCGTGAAGTTCCAGTCGGCCTACTTCGAGCAGTTCATGTATGAGGGCGTGGAGGCCTATTACAGCCTGGTGCAGGAGGCCTCCGAGCTGGGCTTGCTGGTGATCGGCGACGTCAAGCGCGGCGACATCGGCTCTACCGTCAGCGCCTACTCGGCCGGCCATCTGGCAGACGCCCCCGGGGATGAGTTCTCCGACGTTGTCACCCCTGATGCGATAACCGTGAACCCCATGCTGGGGCTGGATACGATCCAACCGTTTGTTGATACGGCCCGTACCTTCCAGAAGGGGCTGTTCGTCCTCGTGCGCACCAGCAACCCCGGGTCGGCCAAGTTGCAGGATGTTAAGCTGGAGGACGGCCGAACCTGGTCGGAGATGCTGGCTGACGAGCTGCGTCCCATCACCGAGGCCCCCGGCCTGGTTGGTGTGAATGACTACAGCTCGATCGGCGCGGTGGTCGGCGCAACCCAGCCGCACACAATGAAGAGCATCCGTGAACGGCTTCCCAGATCGATCTTCCTGCTGCCCGGATACGGTGCGCAGGGAGCGACGGCCGACATGACCCGCGCCGCCTTCGTCGACGGCAAGGGAGCGTTAATTTCAGCCAGCCGCTCCATCCTCTATGCCCACCGGGAAAAGAAATACGCCAGCTTTGCGGACAACTGGGAACGCTGCGTGGAGCAGGCCGTCCTGGACATGAAGCAGGACGTGATCCAGACGCTCGGGCTGTAGCCAGTTGGGTCGCCGCTGACTCGAGTTGGGATCAGCCCGTCAGCCAATGAACTGGAAGCCAAAAATAAGAACGCCCCGCGATTTCTCGCGGGGCGTTTGTTTGTTCATGGTCGCTGATTACCGATAGAACTCGATGATCAGGTTCATGTTCACTTCGAAGGGCACGTCCTCGGGATTCGGCAGGGCGATAACCTTCGCAGTGAGCTGGGCGGGGTTCCATTCGAGCCAGCCGGGGACGTTGTGGCCAGCGTTGGATTCCATGTTCTCGCGCAGCAGCTTGTGGATCTTCTCCTTGAAGGTGATCACGTCGCCGGGCCGAACGGTGAAGCTGGCGATGTCGGTCTTGCGGCCATTCACGATCACGTGGCCGTGAGCGACGATCTGGCGGGCCGCCCAGATTGTGCGGGCCACGCCCAGTCGGCGAACCACGTTGTCCAGGCGCAGCTCAAGAAGCTGCAGCATGGAGTTACCGGTGTTGCCCTTGGACTTCTTCGCGGCATCCAGCACGCGACGGAACTGCCGCTCCTGAATGCAGTAGTGGTAGCGGAGCTTCTGCTTCTCGGCCAGGCGGATGCCATATTCGGTGTTGCGCCGGCCACGATAGCCGTGCATGCCCGGGAGGGTAAGCTCTTTACCTGTATGCTTGGGAATGTCGGCGATCGGGACGCCAACCCGACGGGAAAGACGGACCTTAGGCCCGGTATATCGACCCATGACTCAAATCCTCTCCAAAGCCTCAAGTGAGGCTTCGCTCAAAACTTGCGCGGCGGCCGGAACCTCCCGGACGACTTACACGCGTTTCTGCCGTCACATGGTTTTGAGGTATGTGACGGACAGTGTTGCCTCACCTGTCACGGTGAGAATCGGGAAGTATAAGCCATAGCGACCAACAGGCAAGCGCCTTTCCAAGGGCAGATAAACCGGACGTGGCAGTAAAGGGACTAATCCCTATATTTCCCACCCCGTCGCTTCCCTGTCGGCCGCCTGTTGCACCATCAGGGCCTTTTTGCTTGCCAGCAGGACCTGCTCTGTCGTCAGTGCGCCGGGCATGTTCTTGCCAGCGATCTCATCGAGGAAGTTGCGCAGCGTCACTTCGTAGTCATCCGCGTCGGCCGGGATCTGCTGGGGGTGTTTGTCCGTGTGCCGCACCAGCATGACAGTGGTGGCGTTCGCCTGCGTCTCGATCACGCCGCCGTCGCCGTGGCAGGTGATGCGCCAGTACTGCGGGACGTGATATCCACAGGCATCAGGGGCCAGGTATGACACGTCGGCCAGCAGCCCGCCGCCGTTGTCCAGCTTCAGCATGAACTGCGCTGCATCGCCAAAATGCGGGTACTGCGGCAATCGGGCATTCCACTGCCTGGCCGCCACTACCTGCACTATCTGCCGCCCGGTGAGCCATGGCACCACATCCATCGCATGCACGCCGATGTCGTTGATCGTTCCGCCATGCTTGCCGGGCTCGAAGTACCAGCCCGGCCGCGATCCCAGCAGCAGCGGATGCTGCGCGGTGATGGTGATGGTGAGGATCTCGCCGATGGCCTGCTCGCCGATCAGCCGGCGCATGGTGCGCAATGCTCCACTGCCGCGCAGATCAAACTGGCAGCCGATGCACAGCTTCTTTTCTTTGGTCAGGCGCTCGATCTCCTCAAGCTTGTGAAGGTTGGTGCAGATCGGCTTGTCGGAAATTACGTGCTTGCCGGCATTCAGGGCGGCGAGAACGATGTTGCCACGCCGGCCGAAGTAGTCGCCCACGGCCACCGCGTCGCAGCCCGATTGCGCCATCAGATTGTCGATGCTGTCGTGGGTGAGTGCCACCTCGCCGGCCTTGAGCAACTCCTGGACGCGGGCGGAATCTTCCTCGCAGGCCCCGACAATCTCCACCTCGCGGTGCTTTTCGCCAGCCGATAGATACTGAGGATATGGCTGTGACGGAATCCCGCGAACGCCAGGCGAAGTTTCGTGCTCATGGAGTAAGATAGTGCCCCAGTTTGCCAGGTGATGCAAAGCCCGGATCAGCCGGGGGTCGGTACTGTTGCCAGCTTCATCGTGTCGATGGCTGCCTCGTAGACATCCACGCAGCGCTTGGCGGCGTCGGACCAGGAGAGTTTTTTCACCTCGAACGCCCCGTGCTGGCGGAGCATGCTGGCCAGCGGCGGGTGCTTGAGCACGGCCACCATCTTGTTGGCCATCTCGTCGACGTCCCAGAAGTCCACCTTCAGCACGTGGTTGAGCACTTCGCTGACTCCTGACTGCTTCGAGATGATCACCGGCACGTCGTTGCTCATCGCCTCCAGCGGGGCGATGCCGAACGGCTCGGAGACCGAGGGCATCACGTACAGGTCCGCCAGCTTGAAGACCTTCTCGACATCCTTGTGCTTGAGGAAGCCGGTGAACAGCACCTTGTGGCCAATCCCCATCGCATTGGCCATCTCGATGGTCTTGCGCATCAGGTCGCCGGAGCCGGCCATTACGAACTTCACGTTCTCGATGACCTCCAGCACCTTCTTGGCCGCCTGGAGGAAATACTCCGGGCCCTTCTGCATGGTCATGCGCCCGAGGAACAGCACGATCCGCTCATCCTTGTGGATATTGTACTTCTCCTCGTCGAAGCTGCTATTGCCGTTGGTTTCGATGGCGTTGTAGACGACCTCCACCTTCTGTTCGTCTACGCCATACTGCTGGCAGATGGTGGAGCGCGTCAGGTGGCTGACGGCGATCACCCTGATGGCCGCATGCATTCCCCGCCGCTCTATGTCATAGATGCGCTGGTCGATGTTGCTGCCTGAGCGGTCAAATTCGGTGGAGTGAACATGCACGACCAGCGGCACGCCCTTGGCGGCGGCCGCGGCCATCCCGGCTGGGAAGGTCATCCAGTCATGGGCATGCACCACGTCGAAGTGCTCCGTCTTCGCCACTTCGGCAGCCAGGCGGGCGTAGCGCTGCACCTCGGCGAACAGGTCGCCGCTGTAGGGAGTGGCGGCCGGCGGCGCGGCGGGCGCCTTCCGCTGCTCATCGGTTTCCGCGCGCGGCTTCACCGCGAACCTCGGCGGCTCTTCCACCTTCTTCTCCACAGGGACGACGCGCTGTTCCTTCTGAACTTCCCTGATGACCTTCTGGTAGCTCTG
>JAKORQ010000647.1 GCA_029777755.1 Planctomycetota bacterium | reverse complement strand
TTCGGAAGCTGAGTTTGTGCCTATCCGAATGGATGCGCGTGTCTGCCTTCGTGGTTCCTCTTTCGGTCCTATTCCACCGTCCAGCGAACTTTCCAGTTCACAGTCCCCAGTGGGCCGACTTTCGCCGCGCTGCCGTCCTCTATGCTTTCCGACAACGAGTCATGCAGGCCGGTTGTTGGCTCGATGGCGAAGTGGCGATGTCCCGCCCAGCCGCCGCTGTTGATCCAGATGCCCCAGTAGGCCGCGACCTGTGAATCCGACTCGTAGCTGATCGAGAGTTTTCTCTTGCGCTGCGGATAGAAGATGGCGAACGGCCGATCGATCGTCGTCGCTGAGAATACCTTCCATCCCTTGTTCGCGGGCAGCTCGTTGGGCTTGGCCAGGTTCTCGCCGCTGGTGCAGGTCGGCCAGGTGAAGGGCGTGTTCTTCAGCGTCCCGTCGGCCACGTGGCTCCAGCGCCAGGCCTTGTCCCCGCCGTACTCAAACTCCACCGACTGGTCCAGCCGCATCAGCGAGTGCAGCGCCCACACGAAGTGAAAATCAGACGGGGCGAAGTTCTTAAGCTCATACTCCGCTTCCAGCGCATTGCCGACCAGCATCAGGTTGCGCGTCAGTTCATAGCCGAAGCGGATGCCACGCCAGCGGGTAACGATTCCGTTCGCCGAGTGCCTCGACTCGGTGGGGATGCCCCACAGTTCGCCATGGTCCGCCACCTTCACGCCCGCGTAGGGATACTGCGGATACTCACCGGGCGCAATGCCGGGGAAGCACTCATCCCAACCCGCGTACCAGCCATCGCCATAGCCGATGTCGTACAGAGGTTTCGTCGGTGGCGTGTGAGCGTATGAGAACATGAGGTCATAGCCGTCGTCCTTGTCGACAACGCTGGCGACCTTGCCGCCGAAATCGGGGTAAACCTGCACGCGCAGTGCGTCATTCTCGATGGTGATCGGTTGCATGATGTCCTTCCCTTCGCCCGCAATCACGGGGCAGTCGCCGGCAGCGTATCGGCTGTATCAGTCGGCGGCAATGGCTCCCCATCGATGATGATCGTCAGGTGATACCTCGGCGACTCCCCGGCCGCGTCAAATCTCATCTCCCGGGCGGTGGATTCCGCAGGTGTGCGACCGGTAGCCCGCGCCCGCATGGCGACGGCAGGCGGCTCGGCGGGCGCTATATTTGATGCGGCATCTGCCACTGGTGAATCTTTCGCGACCTGCGCTTTCATCGCGATGGTATCTGGCATCACGAGTTCCACTTCGCTGGCCGGGGCGGCCGCCAGCAGCCGCGCCTGCAGATCCTGCAATTGCCCGTCCGTGAGATTGCTCCGCGGAACCTGCAAAAGCTGTGCCTCGATGCGCCGCCGCGCCTCCGGGTCATTGCCGGTGCGGATGATGATGCTGGCCGGTCTGCCTGGCAGGTCGACCGCGGCAAACGCCTGCACCTGTGGCTGATCAATGGCCGGCGGGGCAGCCATCGTCAGCACTTCCGGCTCTATCGCTGTAGCTTCAGTGGCAGCCTCCTCCACACACACAGGGACATTCGCGGCCATCGGCGCGGCGGTCTCCCGCGGCAGGATCGACCAGATCACCACTCCCAGGGAAGCCGCCAGCAGCAGGGCAGCCGCCAGCCTGGCGATGCGCCAGCCTGTTGACCTGCGCGCTGCGTATGCCAGGATCGCTTCCGTCACCTGCGGCGGCGCCTTCTCCCGTGGCACGCTTTTCAGCGCATCACGAGCCTGCATTGCGCGGCTGACGCTCTTGCGCAGCTCGGCGTCGGATGAAAGCAGCGCTTCGACCTCATCTCGCCGGGCCGGCTCCAGCGTCCCCTCAATGTAATCGCATAGAAGCTGTTCCATGCCGGGTCGGATGTTCATGCGACGGCCTCCTGCTCATCGAAGTACGCCTTCAGTTCATCCTTGAGCGCCATCCTCGCGCGAAACAGGCGGCTCTTGAGTGTCCCCAGCGGTACCGCCAGTACGTCCGCGATCTGCTGATACTCCATCCCCTCGATGTCGCGCAGCACCAGCAGGCTGCGCTGATCTTCCGGCAGGCGATTGAGCGCGGCCATCACCTGTTCATCCCGCTCACGCTGCTGGGCGATGCGATCGGGGGCGGGTGTGGAGTTTGCCTGCCGGTCCAGCGGGTCGCTTTCCTCGTTGCCCAGGCTGAGCTGGCCGGCCGCTATCGTTCTGCGCCGCTTGAGCTGGCGCTGCCGGGAGGTTGCCAGGTTCATGGCGATCCGGAACAGCCATGTGTAGGCCGATGACTGGCCGCGGAATGAGGATAGATGGTCCAGCGCTCTCACGAAGGTTTCCTGCGTCAGATCGGCGGCTTCATGCTCGTTGCCGAGGATCTTGCGCAGGGCGTTGTAGATGCGGTCCTGCCAGGCGATGGCGACGCGGGCAAAGGCCTGCCGGTCACCGGCACGCGCCAGGCGCAGCGCCTCCGCATCGCAGCGCTCACGCGAGCCCTGCGCAGCTCCATGGGCTGGAGCAACAGCGGAAGAATCGGTCGGCACACTACTCACGCTCTCGTCCTGTTGGATGCGCCAGGGCGGCGAAAGTTCCCGCGATTCTCACAGGACGGACGCGGCCGCTAGCGCCCCTCGATGCGGACATTGTCGATGAACATCGTGCCGCGCAGCGCCTTGGAGGTGCCGGCCATCCAGGCGGTGATCTTGTCCACGGTGTTGCGGAACTTCACCTTCTCCGGGCCTACCCTCACATTGTCCACCAGCACGCGGTAGGCCTTGTCCTTGATGTTTGCCTCGATCCGGATGTCGTACCAGCGGTTGGCCTCGTACTGCTTGATCGGCTGCCACTTGCCGGAGAAATCCTCGTAGCCGAGCTGATCTTCAATGGTATACAGGAGCACGGCCTGCTTGTCGGCGCCCAGCAGGCTCAGGCCAAACTCGCTGGTGACCACATTGAAGCGAACCCGCAGCCTCCAGGTGACCAGGTCCTTCTGCTCCGGGAACTCCTGGCGCACCCAGCAGTCGGCGACCGGGGTCACATCGATCATCCTCAGGCACTGGCCTTCGCCATCCGGGGTAGCCTGCACCGTCACCGAGCCGGAAGCCGACCAGCTCCAGCGCGGGTCGCTGGGCTTTTGCCCGGCGCGGATGTTGTCGAAATTCTCCTCGGTGATCAGCTTGAGCGTCGGGCCTGATGGGGCAGGTGCAGGCGTAGCCACGGGCTGCTGTTGCGGCGCCGGGGTTACGGTTGTGGTGCGATTGGCGGTGCTGGCGGTCTGTGTGGGCGTCGCCGAGCCGCCTTGCGCTTCCAGCTCAAACCAGTTCACGTTCACGCCGCCGTTGAGGAAATGCACGCGCATCACCTGCTGCCCGGCCGCCAGTTCAACGGTGCCTGCGTCGTTGGTGACGTATGTCTTCGCGTTGCCGGTATGCTGAAGCGAGATTTCGCCGGACTTGTCCACGCCGTCGAAATAGACGCGGATCCTGCCCGCGCCGCCGTCCGCCCGGCTGGCGCGGATGCGCAGGCGGTATCGGCCGCTGTTGCGCACGTTGATCGTGTAGTTTAGCCACTCGCCGGATGCGGTATGCGTCACCGCATGCTCACCTTCGCTGTCGCCGCTGAGGGAGATATCCACGCCTTCAGATGGGCGATAGGTTCCGCCCAGGTTCTGGGGAGTGGTGTCATGGTAGGCAACCCCTTCGCCGCCCAGGTCAAAGTTCTCCGCCTCGATGCGCGTCCTGCCGCCTGGGGAGATCACCCGCGGTTCGCCGCTGGGATATGCCGCGGCCTTGCCAGGCTTGCCGGGGGAGGAGGGAGTCTGCCGTGTCGGGGCTGGCAGATTCGTCACCACCACCGGCGGCCGCGAGCTGGATTGATTGTTCTGGCTCGCCTGCGTGTTGTTCAGTGGTGATGGCGTCTGGCGGGTTTCCTGCGGCCGCGGAGCAGGTGGAGTCGCCGGTCGCTGCTGCGTCTGCTGAGTTTGCTGGGCCGGGCGCGGTTCCGGCTCGCGCTCGACCTGCTGCGTCTGTTGCGGAGAGGTAGGCTGCCTGCTTGCCCTGACGATGGCCAACCGCTGCTGGTACTGGACCAGCACCGCCACCATGCCCGCGATCAGTGCGGTACAGATCACCGCCGCGATCACGTATTCAACAGGAACAGCGCCTCTTTGGGGTTTTAACCTCATCTCTGTTTTCGCTCCCGATGTGCAGCCCGACAGTGTCAGTCTAACAGATGTGCACGGGCATATCCCGCGCATTTCGAGAAAACTACAGGATATCAGGAAGCGGCCTGTACTTGAATCCTGGAGCGGCAACTCTAGTCTACTGTTCCAGTCTTTCCAGGCGAAGTTAGGAGATTACACATGAAACTCTCGTCTCTTGTGGCCGCCGGTGTCACTGTCGCGGCCGTGTCGGGTGCATCTGCCGAGACCTTTGTGCCCTCGATTTTCAGCGATCACATGGTGGTTCAGCAGAACAAGCCGTTCTTCGTGTTCGGGAAGGATCTTCCCGGGCAGGAGGTAAAGGTGGTCTTTGCCGACCGCCACGCCACCACGAAGGCCAGTGCCGATGGCCGATGGCGGGTGGAGATCTCTCCGCCGCCGGCCGGCGGTCCTTACCAGGTGACCATCGAGGGCAGCAGCGTCAAGCAGATCAATGATGTCCTGGTGGGTGAGGTGTGGCTCTGCTCGGGTCAGTCCAACATGCAATGGAGCCTTGCGGGCACCATGAACGCCGAGGCGGAGGTCGCGGCCGCCAACTATCCCCAGATTCGCGTTTACAACGTCCCCAACGTCCGCAGCAACCGCGAGGAGGATGACGTCAGCGCCCGCTGGCAAGTCTGCACGCCTGACTCGGCGCGGCGCTTCTCGGCCGTCGGCTATTTCTTTGGCCGGCACCTGCACCAGGAACTGAAGGTTCCCGTTGGCCTGATCAACTCATCCTGGGGCGGAACCCACGCGGAG
The DNA here is from genome assembly GCA_029777755.1 of Planctomycetota bacterium. Classification (GTDB taxonomy): domain Bacteria; phylum Planctomycetota; class Phycisphaerae; order Tepidisphaerales; family Tepidisphaeraceae; genus CAIQIQ01. The sequence goes on along the minus strand of JAKORQ010000647.1, from coordinate 5,155 downwards.
GCGTGGACCCCGCGCGAGGATCTCATCAAGCTCCCCGGCATGCGCGCGCAGCTGGAAGGAAACGATGATGCGAAAAACTCCCTCTGGAGGAAACACGGCGAGGAACTGGCCAAGTGGATGGCAGGCCAGGGTGTTGCGAACGACGCGGGCGACAAGATTTCCGTCGCCTCGCCTGATTTTGACGACTCGAGCTGGAGCACCATCAATCTGCCGGTGATGTGGCAGCGGGCTGGCATACCCGGCAACGGCATCATGTGGTTCCGCCGCACTCTCGAGATTCCCGCGGAGGTCGATCTTTCCGCCGCTGCCACCATCGAGTTTGCCGGCATCGATGATCTGGATGTGACGTTCGTCAATGGCCAGCCGGTCGGGAGGACCGATGGCGATGTCCCCAGCTTCTGGAGCGCTCCGCGCCGCTACCAGGTTCCCGCGGGCCTTCTCAAGAACGGCACGAACACCATCGCCGTGCGGGTGATTGATCTCGGCGGCGATGGCGGCTTCCGCGGCGAAGGTAACACCATGCGCCTGGTCGTGGGCAACCAGCAGATCTCCCTTACCGGCCAGTGGAAGTACCAGTGGGAGCAGCAGCTCAGCTTCAACAGCGCCGGCCGGCCGGCCATGCCTCCCGGTGACATCATGGCGACTGAGCTGTACAACGCCATGATCCATCCGTTCCGTGGCTTCTCCATCGCGGGGACCATCTGGTACCAGGGCGAGAGCAACGTCGGCAAGACCGCCGCGTACCTGGATCTGCTGCCTACCATGATCGATTCATGGCGCAGGCGCTGGGAGGACAACTTCACCTTCCTCATCGTGCAGCTCGCCGGGTACCAGGCCGATACTGGCCGGCCGCAGGACTCCCCGGCATGGGCACAGTTTCGCGATGTTCAGCGGCAGATCGCCGAGAAGGTGCCAAACGCCGGGTTGGCGGTGGCGATCGACATCGGCGACAAGCACGACATCCATCCCCGCAACAAGCAGGATGTGGGCAGGCGCCTTGCCCTGCAGGCCCTGAAGATCACCTATGGGCACGACATCGTCGCCTCTGGGCCAACCATCGCCTCGGCGACGGCCGATGGGGCGAAGGTGGTGCTGAGGTTCAACAACGTGAGTGACGCGCTAGTTGCCCGCGATGGCACCCTGGCCAACAACTTCGCCGTGCAGGACAAATCGGGAACCTGGGTGTGGGCCGATGCCCAGATCGCTGGCGATACCGTTGTCCTCTCCTCGCCGGAGATTACCACCCCGGTGAAGGTGCGATACGCCTGGCAGAACACTCCGCCAGCCAGCCTGTACAACAGCGCCAACCTCCCGGCGGTGCCTTTCGAGATCGAGGTGAAGTGACGGGCGAGGCATCATGAAGCTGCTGCACATCACGCTTAAGGACGCACGCTGCCTCGAGCCGGAGTACTTCCGCCAGAAGCTGCGCGAGTTTGGCGAACTGACCGTGCTCCCCGGCGAGCGGATGACTCCCGAGCAGATCGCCGCTCACGTTCGCGAGCATGATGTGTATCTTGCCGGCTGGGATTCAGTCATGCTTCCGTGTGAGCTCGCAGAAAATCACGGCAAACTGCGATACATCTGCGGGCTCACCGGGACCATGCGCGCGTTTGTCCCCATCGAGCTGGTGGAGGCGGGAATCCCGCTGACCAACTGGGGCGACGCTCCCGCATGGGAGGTGGCCGAGGGCGCCATGCTGCTGCTGCTGGCTTCACTCAAGACGCTGCACCGGCGCATCATGTTCCATCGCGCCGGCGGATACTGGAACCCGCCACCGGGCTGCGGCGGCTCGCTCTATGAGCTTAACGTCGGCGTCTACGGATGCGGCCTGATCGGCCAGCGCTTCATCGAGATGCTTAAGCCATTCGGGCCGATCATCCGCATCTTCGACCCGTACCTGCAACAGCTCCCCGAGGGTTGCCAGCGTGTCGCGTCCCTGGATGAGCTGTTCTCGCAATCCGAGGCCATCGCCATCCATGCCTCACTCACCGACCAGACCCGCAACAGCGTCACCGCCCGTCATCTGGCCATGCTCCCGGATAACGCGGTCATCGTGAACACCGCACGCGGCGGGATAATCGACCAGGAAGCGCTGTTCAGGGAGCTTGAGACCGGCCGACTTCGCGCCGGGCTGGATGTGCTCGAGCCTGACTACCTCCCAGAGGACCATCCCGCCCGCAAGTGGGAGAACCTCATCATCACCGGCCACTCCATCCAGCACGGCCCGCCGTTCGACCCCGCTCGCCCACGCCTGGAACGCCGGCACAAGGTCGCGCTGGAAAACCTGCGCCGCTTCCGGGACGGCGAACCACTGCTGTGGGTCATGGACGCAGAACGCTATCGCCGCAGTACCTGACTGTGCTTTTCTTCAGGGAACCGCAGATAAACACGGATGTGCACAGATTGCTTTTACGATTAGTAGGTATCGCCTAGTGGCTTAAGGCGATACCCTGACAGGCCGTCTTGCAGGAGCAATAAACACTAAATACAGAGATGAATGCGTGTTAATCTGTGAGTCCAAAAAAGGATCTCCACAAAACGCAGATTAACCTGTGGTTCCAAGGCGGGACTCGATGAAATCCACTACAAACTCCCGGCCGTTGGTGTTGCTGGCCGGTTGGCGCGGCTCTTGCGCCAGCAGCGCCTCAAGGTGCGGCGCCCAGTTGCCGCTGGCGTAATCTTCCAGCGGGATCGCCTGCTGGCGAAAATACGTCTCGCCCTCGCGCAAAATCATCGCATCCTCGCGAAACCCGTTTCGCTTCGGGTAAAGCAGACCCACGCCTTCCGTTGCGCAATCGGTGACGATGCCATGTCCCGGCTTGGAAACCACGGCCTCGCAGATCTGCAGGGCATCCCAGAAACGCAGCGGCCCGCAGGGCGCCTGTTGGCCAAATACCTGCCCGCCGATGGTGATGAACAGGTAGCGATCCGCGATCTTTTTCAGGCCTTCGATGATCCTGTCATCCGTCCCGCCGCGCATGCCGATCAGCACTACCGGGCGGCGCTCGTCCTCGCTGATGCCCAGCCGCTGGCGCGCTTGCGTCGGTGAAAGCATCAGCGGGGAAATGATGAACGGCACATCCTGCACGCTGCGAAAATGAGCGCACTCGTGCGGGAATGGCAGGCGAAGCCAGGCGGTCATCCGGCGGTATCCCCCGCGGATGAACTCCAGCAGATCCAGGTCGTCCGTGTGCGGCTCGTAGATCCAGTCCCACATGAAGTTGCACTGGGCGTAGCAGGGGACCCCGGCCCGCTCGGCCACGTAGCCGGCCATGAACGGCACGTCAGCGATGATCAGCTTCACTCTCTGCTCGCGAATGTAGTTCGCCTCGTCGGAGATGAGTCGATCCTTCTGCGCCATCAATTCCCGCACATTGGAGAGCGTGGCCCGCCAGTCGATGGTGAGGGCATCTATTTCAACCGCGCCGCGGTCGATGGGGACCGGTTTATGGTTCACATCACAGCCCGCGAACACGTCCGGGTTGGCCATGGTGCGGACATGAACCTGTATGTCCGGGCGTCGCTGCTTCAGCAGCTTGATCGTCTCCGCACAGCGACGGGCATGCCCGAAGCCATGCCCCGAAACATAGTAGAGTATCGCGGGCATCGCTCAGCTTCAGTCTGGACGTGTCTCCGGGTCAGTCGTTTCTGAATCGACAGGGCCGTCAGGCTCTTCAGTCGGCGACTCTTCCGGCGCTGTCTGCTCAGGTTCCACCTGTTGCTGCTCGGATGGGGCAGGGGGAGTCTGCTGGTCCTGCATCTCCTCGGCCGCCTGTGCGGGATCGGTCGTGGCCGGCTCCGTCGCCTGCTCGGCCGAGGCTTCTTTCGAGTCTGTCTGCTGCTCGGCAGGCTCCTGCTCCTGATTGGTGGAGGCTTGCGCCTTTTCCTGTTGCTGCTCGGGAGACTCCTCTTCGCGCAGCAGCTTGGAGAGCTGCCTGGCCTTCGCCTGCTGCTGTTGCGATTCCGGTTGCGGCAGGTCCTTCAGGCTGTTCAGGCCGAACACCTCGAGGAAGCGCTTGGTGGTGCCGTACAGGATTGGCCGGCCGGGCTCTTCCGCTCGCCCGGCGATCTTCACCAGGTGCTTTTCCATCAGCGAGCGGATCGTCTCGCCAGACGCCACCCCGCGGATCGCCTCGATATCAGCGCGCAGGATCGGCTGCTTGTAGGCGATGATCGACAGCGTCTCCAGCGCTGCCTTTGTCAGCTTGGCGTCCGCCTCCTTCTGGTGCAGCGCCTTGAGATGCTCGCCGTACTCGGGCAGGGTAAGGAGCTGGAAGCCACCGGCCACCTGCTCCACCCGGAAGCATCTGCCCGTCTGCTCATACTGCTCATTGAGCAGCCGGATCGCCTTGCGAATCGGCTTGGTGGACTCCAGGTTGAACAGCTCAGCCAGCCGCCCGGGAGTAAGCGGCGAATGGGTGGAAAACAGGTATGCCTCCAGCAGCCCCAGGTCGATCTGCGGATCCACCTGGCTGGCATCAGCGCCCTGGTCTTCCGGGTCGGCCGTGACGGCTCCATCCGGCTGTTCGGCCGTTTCCTGCGCAGCTGACTCGGCACTATCCGCCTGGTCGGCCGGCTGATCCCCGGCTGCCGTCTCGCCGGCCGGCTCCTGTTGTGCAGCTTCCTCGCCGGCATCCGCGCTGTGCTCGACAGGAGAGGGCGCATCGGATGCATCGGGGGCGATTTCCTGCTGGTCCACAAGCTCGTTGTTTTCTGGCTGCTCCTGCTGCATAGAGATCCCGCATCTAATCGGCAATCCGCCCGCAATGCAAGCGGGGGCTCCTGTTAAGACCGGTGCCATATCACCGCCATGGCCGATGATATGGCACCCGTGCGATTCTTCGGAATTGCCTGCTCGCATGACGTCGAGCCTTGCCGCGAGCCTACTTGCGATATCCCCTGGGATTCTTTGAATGCCAGTTCCAGGCGCTGCGGATGATCGTCTCGGGATCCTTGTGCTTAGCTTCCCAGCCCAGCAGCTTCTTGGCCAGCGAGGGGTCGGCGTACAGGGCTATGGCGTCACCAGCTCGCCGCGGGCCGTACTCCACCGGCATCTTCCTGCCAGCCACCTTCTCCACAGCCGCGATGATCTCCTTCACGCTGAAGCCCCGGCCAGTGCCCAGGTTGCAGAAGATGCTCTGCCCCGGCTGAAGCT
>JAKORQ010000646.1 GCA_029777755.1 Planctomycetota bacterium | reverse complement strand
GCTACTTGGCCGACCTCATCGCCGTCGATCGCGACATCTTCACTTGCCACCCCGAGGAGATCGCCGGCACGAAGGTAGAGCTTACCGTGGTGGGCGGCAAGCTCGTCTATCGCGCATAGCCGCCATTCCTATCCCGCTGGCTTGGGCAGCCACCGCACTGTCACGATGTCTTCGACGGCGGCAAACTCGGGGTCGCCAGTGATGATGATGGCGTCCAGTTCCTGCGCGGCAGCGACAGCAAAGGCATCCGCATACGAAAGGCGATAGGTGGCCTTGAGATGCGCCGCTGCCAGCACCTGCTCCTGCATCACAGGCAGCAGGGTGATCGGCAGGCTCTCCAGTATCGCAATGGCGCGCCGCGCTGCGTTCAGACCGAGACGACGCTCGATCAGGTAGACGGCCTCTCCCCAATTGATGAGAGAAAGACTGCATTGGGCAAGACCCTGCTCTGCCAGATACAGCAGTTCCTGCACTGTATCGCCGCCTGGTTCCCTGGCCAGATAGGCGAGCACGGCGAAACTGTCCAGCACGTACGCGGTGGCGCTGCTAGGACTCACGGATATGCTCCGCGGCGTGTTCCTCCAGCAGAGCCTCGGTGAGCTGTGCGCCTTGGAATATCCCGTAGGCGTCGTGCACCGGATCCTCAAGCGCTGGCACAAGCGCCAGCACCCCACCGTAGTCCACGACATGGATCTGCGCCGATGGGTGCAGGTGGTACTTCTTTCGCAGTTCCGCCGGAATGACAACCCATCCTTTGGCCGAGATCGTTGCCGTCGTCATGGCTTCCTCCTTTCAGACTTCATTGTTATACTTGTACAATCCAAAGTATAACACATTTCCCGGACATGTCCATGAAGCTTCTTACCTATAACATCCATTATTGGGAAGGGACCGACGCCGTCACCGATGTCGATCGGACGATTGCCGTCATCCGGGACAGCGGGGCCGATGTCATTGGGCTGAACGAGGTCTACCACCCTGCCAGACTGAAAGGCATGGACCAGCCGGCCCTGGAGTACATGGCGGCCCAACTGGGCATGCAGTTCATCTACGGCCAGGCGCATACCTTTACGCTTGCCTTCGACCGGCCCGG
>JAKORQ010000645.1 GCA_029777755.1 Planctomycetota bacterium | reverse complement strand
GCGCATCGCCTGGGCGTCGGGCTTGGATTGCTGGGATTGAACGTTCTGCTGCTGGCCGGCGTGGGGATGGCGCACTGGTGGCGGCGCGGTGGCTGGGATCACTTTGCCGGCGCGATGGGCATCTCGCAGACGCTGGTGTTCCCGGGAATTGCGGTAATTGTCTTTGCCGCGTTCGCCACAGCCATGTTGCTTTCGGTAAACTCGATTTCCGCCAGGCCACTCCGCGAACGAGCGGACTTCCAGCGCCGCACCGGGCGGAGGCTGATGGTGTTCGGCCTGCTATGGCTGGTCCTTTACGATATCGCGTTTTCCTATGGGTATCTTCGAGAACTTTGATCAGACGACCTGGATCCTCTTCGGCCTGTTGATCGCGGCCGTCATCGCCTACTACTTCTGGCCGGAATCCACCAAGGCGCAGGCTGAAGTGCGTCCCGACGAGGATACCCGCAAGAAGGCCAGGGCGCTGATCGCCGTCGCCGCTGACGATGTGGACAAGAGCCTTTTCGATCTGTCGCATCTGCCACTTCGTGTGAAGGCAGGGGCGAAGCTCAAGTCTGCCATCGAGTCGGGCGAGAAACTTGACCCGCAGGAAGTTCGCGAGGCACTCTGGGTGCAGCAGCGGGCCATGATCACTCGTCTGGAAAGTGAGATTGATTACGCACAGCAGGCGGATGTGTCAGAGAATTTCGGCATAGCTGCTCCCGCCAATCAGCCGGCATCGCTGCTTGAGAAGACTCTCAAGGAGCTGGAAGAAACAGAAAAGAAGATCCGCAGCCTGCTGAAAGTGCCGGCCGACCGTCAACTGTGGTATGGCCGTGCACTTGTGCTGATGATGTCGAACCGAAGGCTGTTTGATCACGTAGCGTGGTTGACGGGAGCGGGTCTGGCGGCATCGGCGCCGGGGGCGTTTGTCGTCAGCGAAGATGACATCGTGATGATTAGCATCTACGCGACACGCCTGGGAGGATTTTCTCGGCCACTCACCCTGCAGGTGGCGCGGGCGGCGATCCTCGGCGTGGGCGGCCCGGCGACCCCCAAGTGGCTGG
>JAKORQ010000644.1 GCA_029777755.1 Planctomycetota bacterium | reverse complement strand
GCCCTCGGCCAACAACTACATCTTCTATACGGAAGAGCATCCGATAGACTTAGCCAGCAAGCCGCTGGAGAGCATCTCCTGGTACCAGGGAAACAATGGCTACTGGGACATGCGCGTGGCGCTGCGAATTGACGGCGCATGGTATCTCTCCGTGAACAACTATCCCCAGAACACGCTGATGGGGGCCGCCAGCAGCTTCTCGACTGCAGCGGAAGCGAAGAGCCTGAGCATGGATATCGCCAGTTGGGCGACTTTGAACTCCAATCTCACCCAGGGCACGCTCACGGATCTGCCTACCACGGGCACGCTTGAGGCATATGGCCTGGTGGCGATCAGCTCAAACTCAGCCATCCGCTTTGACACCTTTACCATCACCGTGGTGCCTGAGCCGACGGCGGCCATGGCAGCCCTGGGCGCCGGCAGTGCACTGGCGATGCGCCGCCGGCGAGTTTGAGTCACCAGGAGATCAGGGGAGAAAGTTTCCCGGCCAGGGCATCTGTAAGTGATGCCCTGGCCTGATTTTGGGTGAATGTTCCCCAGTGGCGCCTGCCGGGAACAGCGTTCGCTGCCTCTCCAATCTCGCGCCGTTTCTGGTATGCTCCGCCCCCGAACATGACAGCCAGCAACACAATTCAGCCGGACATCAGCGTTAACCTTGCCGGGCTCAAGCTCGCCAACCCCACCATGACCTGCTCGGGCACCGGCGGGTATGCGTTTGAGTACGCCGATTTCATGGATCTCTCCAAGCTTGGGGCGTTTGTCACCAAGTCGATCACCCGCGAGTACCGGCCGGGGAATGAGCCTTCGCGGATCGTGGAAGTGCGGGCTGGCATGCTCAACGCCATCGGGCTGGCGAATGTGGGGCTGAAGCGCTTCCTTGATGAGAAGGTGCCGGAGCTTAAGCGCATGCCCTGCCCGGTGATCGTGAATGTGGCCGGGCACAGCTTCGATGACTACGTGGAGACCGTGGGTGCGGTGCAGGCGCTGGATTGCGTGGCGGGCGTGGAGCTGAATGTGTCTTGCCCGAACGTGAAGGATGGCCTGACTTTCGGCACCCACGCCGGGCGGCTCAGGGAGCTGACGGCGGCGGTGAAGAACGTCATCCCCGGCAAGCCGCTGATCGTGAAGCTCTCGCCCAATGTCGAGGATATCACCGCCACCGCCCGTGCCGCGGTGGAAGGCGGGGCCGACATCCTCTCGCTGGTGAACACCTTCACGGCCATGGCGATCGATATCTACAAGCGTCGCCCGCGCCTGGCGAACGTCACCGGCGGGCTTTCCGGCCCGGCCATCAAGCCGATCGCCCTGCACCTGGTCAGCCGCGTCTATCGCAACGTGGCGAAATCGGCGAACGTACCGATCATCGGCATGGGCGGCATCCAGTACTGGCAGGATGCGGTGGAGTTCATCCTGGCCGGTGCGTCGGGCGTGGCGGTTGGTACGGCCCTGTTCGTGGACCCGGCCACCCCCAACAAGATCTGCGAGGGCCTGGTCGACTACATGCAGAAGATGAAGGTGCAGAAGCTCGCCGACCTCGTGGGCGCGTTGGAACTGCCCGGCGATCAGCCCAAGGCCGCACCGTACCCCTGATTGCTGATCAGTACCATCGTGGGTAAATCGTCTCCAGCGTGCGTCGAGCCCGGTGCCGGCCGCTCGACTTCCGCTTTCCCGGTCCTACCATGCAATTAGCAGGGGGATTTTGGCGAATGCCTTCATGGCATGGTTCTAAGAGGATTGGAGGGGAGACATGCCTCGCTCAGCAACCACGGAAGTGCGTAACGGCACCAAGACGCGCAAGCTTCACGCAACTCACAATGATTTGCCGCAGAAGACGCGCGAGAAGATGATTGAGCTGCTCAATTCCCGCCTGGCGGACTGTTCCGACCTGGCGAGCCACGCCCGTATGGCGCACTGGAATGTGAAGGGGCCGCAGTTCATCGGGCTGCACAAGCTTTTCCAGGAGATCTACGAGGGGCTTGGCGAGCAGATGGATGAGCTGGCCGAGCGCTGCGTGCAGCTCGGCGGCACGGCGAAGGGGACGGTGCGCATCGCCGCCCAGCAATCGCAGATCGAGGAGTATCCAATCGACTGCTACGCATGTGAGGATCACGTGCGCGAGCTGTGCAAGCGGATGGCGACCTATGCCAAGGCCATGCGCGGCAGCATCGAGGAAACCGAGGACGCCGGCGATATGGTCACCAGTGACATGTTCATCGAGTTCACCCAGCAGGTGGACAAGTGGATCTGGATGGCGGAGGCACACATCCAGGAACACAGGTAATCGTTCGCTCGACAGACGCTATCGCGACGTGACTTAACTCTCTCGCCCGTTTGTGCGGGGGCAAGTGGTTAAGTCGCGTCGTTCTTGTTGCATGCCGGCCGAGGCCATTCCCTTGGCAAGCTCAGCCATGTAAGTTACCGGTGAGTGAACGAGGAGGTGGCTCTGGCACAGCAGCGGTCGGAAACAAGCACTCTGCGCGACGAAGAAGGCGACGGGCTTTCTCTGCGCCGGAGAACGTGGCTGCAGATCGCCATCGTCACGGCAGTGTTTGGGATGATCTGTCTGTTTCGAATCCTTGCTCTGGGCAAGGAGCTGGATCGCGCGGGAGACGCGTACTCGGAGGCCAACTCGATCCGCGCGGCTGACGCCTACCTGAGCGAGGGATTTACCTCTCATCACGGGTTGCAGCGCATTGTCTACGGCGAGCGTTTCCCCGACGTCGGGGCGATCAAGGATGTGCGTTTCTTCGGGGGCGCCATTCCGGAAGATCGCAACTCGTTTGTGTACACGCATTACCCGCCGGGGCCGGACTATGTCATCGCGGTAGCGGCGCTGGTGACGGGTCTGGACAACCTGGCGCTCCTGCGCGCTGTGCCGGCGGCGGTCACGGCGCTTTCGCTGCTGGTGCTGATGGTGACGATCTCCCGGGCGTTCGGCCGGCAGATATTCGGGCCGCTCACCGGGATAGTGCTGATCGCAGCGCCGTTGTTTTGCCGCTATGCGGTGGTGATGCACCTACAGGCGTACACCACGGCCGGGCTTCTGCTGGCGACAGCCATCTGCGTCGACGCGTTCTGGATCGCCGGGGTAGTCGGCAGGCGGCATCTGCTGCTGTTTGCCCTGCTGGGATTCTTGCAGGGATGGATGTCGTTCGATTACTGCTTCGTCGCGGTGTTCGCGGCCGTTCCGGTATGGCTGCTGGCGCGATCGGTGAAGCAGATCAGCTGGAGTGGCCTGCTGCAGGTCGTGGTCGTGTCGGGGCTTGCCTTCAGTTTTGCTCATCTGCTGCATTTCCTCCAGGTGGTGGGGGAACTTGGCGGCATTGAGGGAGCCATCGCCGAGCTGGGCGGGGCCGCGAAATATCGCGCAGGTATCGAGCCGGTCGCCAACTCCGAGATTGCCCATCAGCCGTACCCCAGCTTTGTGCTCAGTGCCATCTGGTCGCATCTCCATCTGATGTTCGATGGATTCAAGGATGCCAGCCGCCGCGAGACGTTTTCCTTCAGCATGATCGGAATGCTGCTTGCCTGGGTAGTCGTGCAACTCGGCGCGGTGCGGATGATCGGCAGAGGGTATCACCTGATGGCGCTGGCTTCGGCGATGATGATCGGTATCGCGTGGTCCGTCGCCATGCCCCAGCATGCGAAGGTACATGCGGCATTCACCATCCGTCATTTCCTGCTGCTGTACCTGGCAGCATGGCTGTCGCTGGTCATCTGCGTCAGCGGGCGAACCGCCCGGCCGGCGATGGCCGATGGACTGGTGTCAGGAGTAGGGGCATGAACCTGCGGCACATGCTCGTGATCGACTATTACATCGGCGGTCTGTTGCATGTACTGCTGAAGCTTCCCACCATGCTGCTGGGCAGGCTGCTGCGCCGCGATCATCGCATCGGCCCAGATGATGAAGTGGTAATCCTCAAACTGCTGGGCGGCGGCAGCCTGGTGATCGCCTATCCTTCGCTGCTGCAGATCAAGCGCACCGGCCGACGGCTCTCATTGGTGACCACCTCCGGCATCAAGCCGTTCGCGGAGGTGCTGGGGATATTCGACCATATCCACGTGATCCGCGAGCACTCGGTCGGCACTCTGCTTTTCGATTCTCTCGTTACCATTGGAAAGCTGTTCCGCTGCCCGCTGATCGTCGACCTGGAGATTCACAGCCGCCTGAGCACGGTTTTCTGCCTGCTGACGTGTGCCAGGAACCGGGTGAGTTTCTACAGCCTTACCGCGTTCTGGCGGCGCAATCTCGCCACGCATCTGCTCTACTTCAACCAGCACGCGCCGGTGTACCAGTTCTATGACCAGGTGAGCAGCCTGCTACAGGCAAAGCCATCAGACTTCGACGATGCCCGCCAGGCATTCCGCGAGCAGATTGCCGGCGGCAGGCGTGCCGCGGCCGATGGCGCAACTGGGACTAACCTTGTGAAGGATTCCCCGAAAATCGCCGAGATAAAGCTTCCTGAGAACTTTACGCACATCGGCATCGCGGCCACCTGCTCGAACCTGTGCCCTGAGCGCATGCTGCGCATCGATGAATGGGCGATGCTGGTGAAGCAGCGGATCAGCGACGTGCCATCGACCTGTATTCACCTGCTGGGAGGCCCGGATGATCGGGAGTACCTGGCGCAACTGGCGGCCGCCATCAGCGAGGGCTGCCCGGGACTGCGTGTGCGCAATCATGCCGGCGAGTTGCGCCTGGAGCAGTCGGTGATGCTGCTGGCAAAGCTGGATCGACTGCTGGCGATTGACTCATCGCTGCTGCATTTTGCCCGGCTGCTGGGCGTGCCCACCGAATCATGGTGGGGGCCAACCAATCCCGTAACGCTTCTGCGCGAGTTGAAGGAAGGGGAGGCGCACTATCGCCGGCTCTCCTGCTCTCCCTGCGTGCATGTCACCGGTGAGCGGCCCTGCCGGGGAGACAATCGCTGCATGCGGGTCTCGCTCATGCCGCCGGAGTTGGCCATCGTCGACAATCCCATCTGGCTGCTGCCGCCCGGGGCATCACGCCCGGGCACGCCGGCCGATGCCGAGCGATAGAAAGACAGCGAGGATGCCGCGATGGGCATCCTCGTGTCGGTTGAAAAGGACTGTATGGCGCGCTGCCATACTAGAAGATCGCTTCGATACGGATGGTGCCAACCACCGCATCGCGCTCGCCGGTCGCCCCGGGATTGATGATGTACTGCAGGTCCGGCTTGACCGAGAGCCATGGCGCAAGCTGCACCTTGTAGAATAGCTCGATGGCGGTCTCGGAGCTGTCGACGAATCCCGCACCAGCTTCATCGCTGACGCGCACATAGCTGACCATCGCCCCAATCACGTCCTCATCGCGCGTGGCAATCGCGCCGGTCCAGGTGGCGCCCAGCGACAGGTGATGCTCGACCTCGCTCACATCCTTGTCGGCGTAGCCGTACTGGGCGAAGAGTCCGATGCCCTGGGTGTCCTCTTCATCGCCGGGGTTCTCTGCCCACAGGCGCTGATCCAGCACCGCGTAGAATCCGCTGGTCCCCGACTCGCTGCCGCCATCGAATCGATCAAAGTCGCCGGTGTGCCGCCAGGCGCCGATGCCCAGACGCCCGGGTAGCGTACCGACCGTCCACTTGATCCCGGCTTCGCCGATGAGAAACAGGTCCGACGGCTCGCCAAGGAATGTTGATGGCCCGCGGTTGCCGGTTCGGCCATATCCGCCATGCTGCGTCGCACCGTCATAGATGCCCACGCCCAGGTAGAGTGACTCGTTGGGGTAGAGGAAGACGTTCACGCTGGTGGCAGGGTCAGGATACGTGGGGAAGCCGAGAATCGTCGGGCTGCATCCGGGGGAGGAGTTGATGAACTCAAGCCCGTTCTCGACGTACGCAAACTCGCTGTTGGCATCCACCTTGCCAAGCTTGATGCGCAGCTTCTCGTCCAGTGCCCGCTGCTCATACCACAGCTCGGAGAGCTGCGTTAAACCATCAGCATCGATGTTGCCGATTCCCTGCAGGTCGCCGGTGAGGAACTCTGAGCCGTTGCGGCCATTGAGCGTCTGGAAGCCGATGAACAACGTGCCGCCTTCCCAGCCGAACAGCGGCTCGGTCTCGATGGCGGCCCCGAAGCTCAGCAGGTGGCGGAAGGCGTCGCTGTAGCGGATGCCGCCGCGGAGCTGGCGGGAATAGTCGACCACGAGTGAGAGGTCGATACTGATGCCACGATCGGCCAGCCAGGTTCGCCCGCCCAGCCAGTCGCCGGTTCCCTGCTCGGTGGAGACGAGGTCAGCCAGGCGACGGGCGGGGGACTCCACCTCCGGTACTACTTCAACTTCCTGGGCCAGGCCAACCACCGAGCTGGTCGCCAGGGCGATCGCGAGTGTACGCAACGAGACTACAGGATGCATAGAGAATCCTTCTGGTAGATAGACAGATGTGCCGGCTGGATGCGGCGCCGGCGGCCGCTTCTCCTTTGTCCTCACAGGCCGAGCCAGCTCAGGCCCTGGTAGGTCACCAGTGCCATCGAGTACGCCAACAGCGTCATGTAGGCGAGCTGGAAGGCCGGCCATTTCCAAGATCCAGTTTCACGGCGCGTAATCGCCTGCGTGGGCAGGCATTGCATTGCCAGTACGTAGAAGACCAGCAGCGCCATGCAGGTGGGGAAGCTGAACATCGGTGAGCCGTCCAGCTTAACCTGCGCCAGCAGCGTGTCGCGCAGTGATGCAGTGTCTTCCGCGCCATCCTCTCCGATGCCATAGACAATCGCGAGGGTGGAGACCACTGTCTCGCGGGCGGCGAAGGATGTCATGATACCAACGTTGATGCGCCAGTCAAATCCCAGCGGGTGGAAGATCGGCTCAACCGCGTGCCCTATGCGCCCGGCCAGCGAGTAGCCCATGGCGTAAGAGCTGGTGATGGCATCGGCACGGGCGGCGAACTCCTCGGCCGCCTCCAAGTCGCCGGCTTCTTCTGCGGCGGCCGCCGCCTGCGCGAGCTCATTCAGCTCCGCCACAACCTCAGATGGTGCGTTTGCCTCGACATATCCCTCGGGCATCTTGGGATAGGTCGCCATCGCCCAGAGGATGATTGAGATCAAGAGGATGATGGTGCCGGCCTTCTTGAGGAAGATCAGCCCGCGATCCCACATGGTCAGCAGGGCGTTACGCAGGCTGGGAAGCTTGTAGCCGGGAAGCTCAAGGATCAGCGGCCGACTCTCGCCGGGCAGGATGCTCTTCTTGAAGATGAGCGCCATCACCAGCGCCATCACGATGCCCAGGCCATACGCTCCGGCGAAGGTCAAGCCAGCCTTCACCGGGCTGCCGGCGAACAGCAGGGCGGTTACCATGGCGTACACCGGTAGGCGGGCAGAGCAGGTCAGCAGGGGAAGGATCAGGATAGACACCAGGCGGTCGCGGCGATCCTCAATGACGCGCGTGGACATGATGGCGGGGATCGCACAGGCATGGGCCGAGAGCATCGGCACAAAAGCCTTGCCCGGCAGGCCGACCTTCGCCATCCAGCGATCCAGTACCAGTGCCGCTCGCGCCAGGTAACCTGTGTCCTCCAGTATCGAGAGAAGGAAAAAGAGGATGCAGATCTGCGGCAGGAACACCAGCACGCCTCCCACGCCTCCGATGACGCCATCCACGATGAAGCTGCTGAAATCACCCTCGGGCAGGGCCGCGGCGGCCTGCTCGGCCACCCAGCCTACGCCCGTCTCGATCCAGCCCATGGGGTGCTCGGCCAGTGCAAACAGCGCGATGAACATCGCTGTCATCACGGCCGCGAAGATGAACAGCCCGGCGATGGGATGGGCGATGATGCGGTCGAGCTGCTCGGTGCGCGCCGAACTGAGGACAGCGCTACCTCGCGTGGTTGTCTCAGCCACGCCCTCGGCCCAGTCAAACCGTGCGGCATGCCTATGGCAGCCTGAACAATTGGAGCAGGCGGCCAGCTTATCCGGCACCGGCATGCTGCTGCAGCCGGAGCGCACCAGCGTTTCCAGCTTGTTTAGCAGGGCGTCGAGGCCCTCGCCGGTGCGGGCGCAGATTGGCACGACAGGGGCGGCGAGCTCCCTTGAGAGAGCGTCGATGTCGATGCTCAGGCCATCTCGCTTTGCGATGTCGATCATGTTGAGGGCGATTACCACCGGCACGCCCAGCTCACGGATTTCGCCGGCGAGGAAAAGGTTGCGGGCGAGATTGGTGGCGTCGATGACCACGATGGCGGCCGACGCGCCGTGGCCCAGGCCATTGCGGCCAAGGAAGACGTCACGGGCCAGCCGCTCCTCGATATTGCCGGTGTTCAGCGAGTAAAGGCCGGGCAGGTCGATCAGCTCCGCCCAACGGTCTCCCAGGCGGATATTTCCGATGCGCTGCTCGATCGTTGTGCCGGGGAAATTGGCCGTCTTGGCACGCAGTCCGGTAAGACGGTTGAACAGCGTGGTCTTCCCGGCGTTGGGATTGCCCACCAGGGCAATCGAAAAAGTCGCCTTCCGGTGGGATGCCTTCTGGTCGACAGGTAGAGCTACTGCCATGGTCTGCGCTCCGGTATTGCTTGTGGGTTATTCTGATTCGCAGGGGTTGATATAGACGAAAGTCGCGAGGATCCTGGCGATCCCAAGCTGGGACCCCAGCACCCGAACGATGAGGGGATCTCCCTGGCGGATGATCTGCACCCACCGCCCGGGGCACAGGCCCATGACCTGCAGGCGGTTGAGGTCAGCCTCCGCGAGTTCCATCTTCTCCACCACGCCGCGCGAACCGGCGAGCAGGCGATCCATGGGAACCAACCCCGCATCCGCAGGGGCGAGTTGTCCTGAGCATTGGCAACACATAGCCAGCCTCCTTTCTTTGTCGGCCGCTGCGCAATGCAGGTCGGCCGCTTTTCCGTTGGCTGGCTTCGCGATGGGGATCGCGTGGCTGGCTACAAATTCTTGAAAGCGTTCTATTTCACGAGGATCAACTTACCGTTGCGCGTCAGTTGCAGGCGGTACTCCTGGTTGTTGTGGAGCACTCGAATCACCCGGTTGCAGGCAAACAGGTCTCGCGTGTCGAGCAGCGGCGGTTGCCCGGCGCCGTTGGAATACCTGAGCACCTGTTTCAGCGAAGGACCGGCCATTCTCTGGTCAGTGGCGGTGTGCGTTGACATGCCTTACTCCTTCGGAAAACAGGTTGCTTATGTGGTTGTCGTCCAGCGTGTAGTAGACAACCTTTCCAACCTTGCGATAGCGCACAAGCTGCTGGCCGCGCAACAGGCGCAACTGATGCGAGACTGCCGACCCGGTGATACCCAGAACCGCCGCCAGGTCCGTCACGCTCAACTCCTGCCCGTTGAGGGCGGCGATGATCCGCACGCGAGTGGGATCGGCCATCGAGCGGAAAGTCTCGGCGAGGGCATTGACGGTCGCGTCGCTGGGCAGGGCGTTGATCGCCGCCTCGACCCGCAGACGATCCAGGGGAGTTTCCCCTTTCCTCGCCCGCGGACGACATTGTATCACCTGAGCAGTCATTTGTAGTGACCGAATGCGAGAAATGTATCCGATTTGTTAAGCGTGTCAAGGGGCAGATGATTTCGTCGGGGTTACACGATGGATGGAGGAAGGAGGCACTCAGGGGAAAGTAGCGATGGAGCGACGAAGCGGTGGAACGGACGCAGGGATGAGCAAACTTTGTCCAGCAAGTAAATCGCAGATAAGAAATAAAAAAGAGCAAGGATGTCGAAGTGCTCGACATCCGCGCTCCGATCCAAACGTGGGGATCAATCGACTAGCCCGCGAACTCGTGGGCGCCGATATCTATGGCGCCGTGGAGCGGACGAGCATCGTAGTCAAAGTCATAGCCCAGGTCGGCAGGTGCGCCGCGGTTGATGGCCGGCGAGGTTGAGAACAGGTTGAAGTCGGCCGAGCCGTTCACCTGCGGGTCGGCGTTGAACGAGTTGGCATCCATGCCGCGTGCTCGCCAGTTGCCCAGGCCGCCTTCAAAGCCGCCCACCAGGTCGCGGATCAGCACGCGGCCGCCGTTCTGGTAGTAGAGGTTGTTGCTCAGGTTCAGGCTTCCGGTCAGGCCGTCCTCGCGAATCTCCAGCACCGGGCGATCGCTGGTAACCACCACGATGTTGTTGAACATCGTTACGTCGCTGGAGGGGATGATCTCGAAGTCAGGCGTCCAGTGCTCCTGGCCCTGCACCAGCAGGCCGGCGAACATCGACTTGGCCACGTCGATCAGCGTGTTGTTGTAGATGGTGGGGCGAAGGGCCGCCCACGAGCCGATGCCCGCGCCCTCGGTGTTCCACACCAGGTTGTTGCGGACGACGCCATCGATGCTCTCGTAGTAGCCGGGATTAACGTCCAGGTCGAACCAGTTCTCATCGGAGTGCTGGCCGAGCAGGAT
Source organism: Planctomycetota bacterium (assembly GCA_029777755.1). Classification (GTDB taxonomy): domain Bacteria; phylum Planctomycetota; class Phycisphaerae; order Tepidisphaerales; family Tepidisphaeraceae; genus CAIQIQ01. The sequence continues at coordinate 6,079 of JAKORQ010000644.1, read as the reverse complement.
GCCGGAGTGGCCGGTGTCGGAGACGCGGTTGTTCTCGATCAGCGTGTTGAGCGAGCCGCCCTTGTAGTAGATGCCGTTGGTGGTGATGTCGTGGATGTAGTTGCCGCGCACCACCGCGAAGTTCGCCTGCACGGCGTCGATACCCTCGGCGTTATCCGGGTTGGTACGGCCGGAGTTGTAAATCTCATTGTTGGAGATTTCGCTGTAGTTGGTGGCAGGCGTCAGCTTGATGACGTCGGCGCCGGAGTCATGGATGAGGCTGTTGCGGATCTTCAGGTAGCTCGGGCCATGCGGATCGGGCGCGCCGGTGTCGAATGTGCTCTCGGTCTTGATGGTGTAGTAGTAGCCGCCGGAGATATCCAGGTTGGCGAGCTTCACGTTGTGGGCGTCCTCGCCGATGCGGATGTTCACTTCCACGCCCGGGTCGTCATTGGGCGCGACGATCCTGGCCATCTCCCCGTGCGGGGCGCTGCGGATGATCAGGTTGGGTGTGTCGATGCGGACGTTGCCCTCGTAGGTTCCGCCCTCGAGCAGGATGCGATCGCCCGACTGGGCGCGATCGAGTGCGGCGTGCAGGGTCGCGAGGGGGCTGTCCTGCGTGCCGGCGCTGCCATCGTCGCCAGCGTTGGAAACCCACCACGTGTTGCTCATGAGCCGACGGCCCTCAAGGGTCTCGACGGCGGCCGCGATGATCCTGCGATTGTTCTTCTGAGACATCTATGTTCTCCCATAGCTGCGCGTTCCCAGAGCCCTGACCTGGGCGCAGATGCCAGGTGACAAATCAGTTCAAGCTTGGCTCTGTTGGTGTTTCAGGCAGATCCCGGGACGGATCAAATGCAGGGAATCCCCGAGCCCGCGAATCAACATCGATCCGCGAAGAGATCGCAATGGAGGAATCACTCCCCGCTTCAGTTGTCCTTGGAAGGCCCCACGCCTTTCCCAGTCATGCCCGGCCGTCTTCGGACGGCCAACTGGTTTCGCCGAACGTCGTAGCCCTGACGCCAGCGATGTTACATCCCTTTTACGACCTGCCTTCCAAGTGGATCGTCGCGCGGCGCGACTTGTGGCAATAAAGCCCCACTTATCCGAGAGGTACCTAACCCATCGCGACACTTCGACATCCTTGCGTGGCCGACAAAACGCTCAAGAGCGCGTTATCTGTTGCGTTGGCAACGAATCACGCAAAGACGTATTGAATTTCGTTTCAGGAATGGCGGATGGTCGCGCAAACGGCGATCCGCCACTCGAATAATGCGGTCGCCAATTCGACCGCTCATTGGAGTTGATCTGTCGCCACCTTGTGCTGCTTGCACCAGGTGGCGATCTGCACGCACAGGTCGTTGCCGAAGTCGGAGGCCTTTTTCTCTCCGATGCCGGGAACCAGTCGAAGGGTTGCCTGGCGCGTGGGGCGGATGCGCGCCAGGTGGACCAGGGTTGTGTCGGCGAAAATGACGAATGGCGGCACTCCGCGATTCTGCGCCACGGTTCTGCGCCATTGCCTGAGGTGCTCGAAGAGTTGCGTATCGACTCCCGTCATGTCGGCCTGGGCGCGGGCGGTCTGTTTGCGCGTGCCCGCCGGCGGGCGCACCAGCTTCACTTCCCTTTCGCCGCGCAGTACCTGCACGGAGGCGGTATTGAGCCTGAGGGTGGGAAACTCACCGCCGCTGCGCGCCAGCACCTGCTGGTCCAGCAATTGATACACGAACGCCATCACCGCCTTCCTCGGCATCTCGCTGAGCAGGCCGTAGGTGGAGAGCTGGTCGTGGCCAAACTTGCGGACATTCTCGGTATCCGCGCCGCAGAGCACATCGACGACGTGGCCCACGCCGAACCTCTGCTCCACCCGCGCCACACAGGAGAGAATCTTCTGTGCGATCACCGTCGACTCGGGGATGGTGTCGATCTCCTCCAGGCAGACATCGCATGCGCCGCAGTTGAGTTTCTCGTAGCGCTGGCCGAAATACTCAGTGAGCACGCGATGGCGGCAGGCTGGGGCACTGGCGAAGCGAGCCATGTCCTGCAGATGCTGGCGGGCAGAGGCGATTACAGGCTCCGGGTCGGGCGCGTCGGCCGCCGACTTGACGATCAGGCTCTCCCACTTGAGCGCATCGCCGGCCGAGTAAAATAGCACGCACTCGGCCTCCAGGCCATCCCTGCCTGCTCTGCCGGTCTCCTGCTGATAGTGCTCGATGCTCTTGGGCAGTCCCGTGTGGATCACGCACCGCACATTGGAGCGATCGATCCCCATGCCGAAGGCGACCGTGGCCACCACCACGTTGAGCTTCTCGGATGCGAACTCATCCTGCACGCGGCGCCGCTCGTCGTTGTCCATGCCGGCGTGGTAGGCCCGCGCCTCGATGCCGTGCTGCGCGAGCCACGCCGCCACGTTCTCCGTCTCTTTGCGTGAGATGCAGTAAACGATGACCGCCTCATCCTGGTGGCGGGCGATCACCTCGGCCGTCTGCCGCTCAACATCCACTTTGGGCACCACGCGGTAGACGAGATTCTCGCGATCCACCGGCCCGACGATCACCTCCGGTGTGTCCAGGGCAAGTTGCTGCACAATGTCCTGGCGCACGCGCGGGGTCGCCGTCGCCGTGAAGGCATGCAGCGTGGCGTGGGGGAAACGCTCCTTAAGCATGGCGAGCTGGCGATACTCCGGGCGGAAGTCATGTCCCCACTGGCTGATACAGTGGGCCTCGTCGATGGCAAACCTCCGGATATCCAGCGCCTGGAGCATCGACAGGAAGCGCTCGCCGACCAGCCTCTCGGGAGACGTGAATAGCAGGCGCAGCTTGCCACTGTGGATGCGGCTGTATATGTCGCGCCGCTGCTCGGGGGTCAGGGCGGAGTGGATGGCGGCCGCTGGTACGCCCACCTCATTCAGGCCGTCGACCTGGTCCTTCATCAGTGAGATGAGCGGCGATATCACCACGTCCAGCCGGTTGTCGATCAGCGGGGGAAGCTGATAGCACAGCGACTTGCCGCCGCCGGTGGGCATCACCAGCAGGGAATCACGCCCGGCCATGGCGGCCGCGATTGCCCGCCGTTGCAGTGGCCGCAGTGAATCAAAGCCCCAGTATCGTCGCAGGGCATCCGTGAGCCTGTTGGCATGCTCTGGCGACGGTTCGAGTTGCTCATCCTGCATTACCGCCGCTTACTCCAGCACATTGAGGCTCTGCGGCAGGTATCCAAGCCTGACGGCATCCACAAAGCTCCAGGCCGGCCAGCCCTCCACGCGATAGCTCCAGAAGAACCAGCCGCATGCCTCTGAATATGCGTAGATCTGGGCGGTGGCGAAGGCCTGGTACGCCATCAGCTTGCGGGTTGGGTCGAGTTTCTCCCACCACTTCGGCTCGCCGAACGACAGCGACCACTCGCCGACGACCTGGTCGCCGACATGGTTGTAGTCGCGGATGCGCGGCAGCACCCGCTCCAGCGGATAGGCGATGTGCTCGTGCAGTTCCAGGCGCTTGTGCTCTTCCCAGAAGCACTGGTAGTAGTGCACGTCGGTTGCGATGTTCTCGCCCTTGAGCTTGCCGTGGAATTGCGCCATGCGCGGATTCTGATGCGCCTCGGCGATGACGGCGACCTTGTCGGCCGGCAGATGCTTTCGCACGGCCTCGTAGCCTGCCTGGTAATACTCCAGCAGCAGCGAAGCGGGGATCTCGTTATCCGGCTCGTTCAGGAGAGAGATCCCGGCCAGGCCATCGTGCCCGACGTAGCGCTGGGCAAGCGCCTCGATGATCTCGACCGTGCGCTTGCGGTAATGCTCCTCCTTGTCCCAGCGGAAGAACCTTGCCCTGCCGCTGTGATGTTCGCCGCTCTGGTGGCCAGGCGCGCCGTGCAGGTCGATGATGCCGTCGATGTTGTACTTGCGGCACCAGTCCAGCGCCCGATCGAGGTGCTCGATGCCTCCCACGTAAGGGCCATCCGGCTCGACGATCCAGTAGCCGATGGGGATGCGCACCGCATTGATGCCCCACTTCTGCATGAACGCGAAGTCATCCTCGGTGATGAAGCTTTCGCGATGCCTGTCGAAGAAGTCTTTAGCCTGGTTTCCCTTGGCCTCGGCGAGCGTGTACTCATCGCGGGCGTTTGTTCCCTCGATGAGGGATCTTTTCATCCATGTCTCGATGAGCAGCCAGTTACCGAGGTTAACTCCGCGCCATTTCCCATGTTTCATGCATCAGGAGCGTATCGTCCTGAGCCACCAAGGCAAGTGTGCTGCGTTTTCGCGACAGGAGAGATGTCTGGTTTGGTTTGCCCAGAACCAGCGGACAACTGCGTGATCCTTCCATCGCGATCACTTCCATCTCCCTACATTTGAGCAGGGAGGTGAGCCTGCGGGGGCTGCCAAAGGCACGCCCGCCGCGCAACAGGCTTCCGGGTACGGGCTGGACGCCCAACAGTGAATGGACCATGCCGTAAGTGATGTCGCGCATGCGGCAGAGCAGTTCACGCGGGCCGCGAGAGTTCCAGATCCGCTGCAGGTCGTAGCGGAAGTTTTCAAACCGCAGGAACAGGTACCCGCCCGGGCGAAGGACCCGCGTCATCTCGCGGATAGCCGTCTTCTGGTGCGTGTAGCTGATGGCGTTGCGGCAGATCACCCAGTCGAAGGAGTTGCTGGGGAAGGGCAGCTTGTGCACCGAGGCATTGAGGAAGGTTATCTCCTGCTGCTCAACCTCCGCGAATCGCTTCGCCAATGCCAGCGCGCGATCGTCGATATCCACGCCTACGCGCGAGCGCGGTAGCGGCTGGCGAAGATTGCGCAGAATCCACCCGGTGCTGCAGCCGACGTCCAGGACATCCCCGGAAAGCCGCTCGGCCCCGCGCTGGAGGAACGAGGGCACTTCATCGTCGGTGATCCAATGCTCGTGGATCACCAGGTCAGCCAGGCATTGACCGGCTTCCGTAACCTTCAGCTCCCTTGACAGCAGCCCCGCATCAACGAGCTCTGCCATTTCATCGCGGTGCAGCGACGAAACGTCCGACAGGCGCAGCAGCAGTTTCCCCGCACGTGCGACAAAATCGGCAGGCCAGTTCATGACCAGTTCAACCACCGGATCGCCACACGGTACCATTTCGCCGGTCATGCGCATTTACCTCCATTACTTCCCTGCATCCCCCGGGGAAGCGCAGCAGACTCGGCAAATGTGGTGCCAGAGAAGTGGAGTTCAGGTGCCCAGCATGAGATCGCGGGTTTTCTTGCCGATGTCAGGGGCCCGCATCAGGCTTTCGCCCACCAGCACCGCCGCGATACCGGCTTTCGCGAGGCGCTGGATGTCGCCATGGGTGTGGATGCCGCTTTCGCTTACCAGGACACTCTTGTCCTCGACCAGCTCGGCCATCCGCAGTGATGTCCCCAGGTCGGTCTTGAATGTCCGCAGGTCGCGATTGTTTATCCCCAGCAGCGAATAGCTCTTGTGGGGGAAGCCGATGATGCTGTCGCGCACGCGGATGAGGTTCTCCATGTCGTGAACCTCGATCAGGCAGGTCATGTTCAGTTCCGTCGCGAGGATCTGCAGGTCGGACAGCTGCGACATGTCCAGGCACTCGGCGATCAGCAGCACTGCATCGGCCCCGGCCGCCCGCGCCTCGTAAACCTGGTACGGGTCGATGATAAAGTCCTTGCGCAATACCGGCAGCTTCACCGCCTGCTTGATCTGCGCGATATATTCCAGGCGGCCCTGGAAATACTTCTCGTCAGTGAGGCAACTGATGGCGTCAGCGCCGCTTTCTTCATAGATCTTCGCGATGGTTACCGGGTCGAAGTCCTCGCGGATGATGCCGGCGGACGGCGAAGCCTTCTTCACCTCGGCGATCAGGTTGAGCGGTTTTTCATTGCGGGTGGTGACAGCCGCGAAGAAGTTCCTCGGCCGCTCCATGTCGGCGATCCGCTTCTTCAGCTCATCAAGAGGCATTGCCGCCTTGCGCCCGGGCAACTCCTCCCGTTTGGTCTGCACAATCTTTTGAAGGATGTCGCTCATGGCTCAAAGCTCCTGCTGTATCTACAATCTGCCCCGGTTAGGGGAAGCTGATCGGCTTCGTGATTTTGCCATAACGAGCCTCCCCTGAG
>JAKORQ010000643.1 GCA_029777755.1 Planctomycetota bacterium | reverse complement strand
GATGATCTGGTAGTTTTCGTGCCCTTTGCCGGCAAGCAGGATGACATCACCTGCCTGGGCATCGCTGATGATGCGATGGATCGCCTTGCGGCGGTCAGGCTCGACGCACGCCGGCGGACGGGTAAATCCCTGCTGTATCTCCGCGATGATCTTCGCCGGATCTTCCGTTCGCGGATTGTCGCTGGTTATATACACGCCATCGGCCATCTCTTCGGCGACACGGGCCATGCGAGGTCGCTTGGTCCCATCGCGATCGCCGCCGCAGCCGAACATCACCAGCAGGCGCCCGCGCGTGAGCGGCCGAAGGGCAGACAGGACATTCGCCAGGGCATCGTCGGTATGGGCATAGTCGACCAGCACGGAGAAATCCTGGCCGGCGTCAACGACCTGAAGACGCCCGGGAGCGCCGCTGGTTGCTTCCAGCCCCTGGGCGATCTGCTGCGGGCTCAAGCCAAACGTCTCGGAGACGCAGGCGGCGGCCGCCAGGGCGTTCTCCACGTTGTGCCGCCCGATCAGTTTCATGCGCACCTTCGCCGTGCCGGTGGGGGTATGCAGGACGAAGCTTGTTCCTGAAGAACTGATCACAACGTCCGTCGCGCGATAGTCCGCCGGCTGGTCGATCGCGAAGCGTCGCTGTCGGGAGGCGGTATTGCGGAGCATGCGGAGGGCGGCCGCATCCCGGGCATTGACTATGGCGCTGGCCGACTCCGGAAGCATCTCAAACAACCTTGCCTTGGCATCCGCATAGGCCTGCATCGTCTTGTGGTAGTCGAGATGATCGCCGGTGAGATTGGTGAATGCCCCGGCGGCAAAGCGCATCCCGTCGACGCGCTTCTGGTCAAGAGCATGGCTGGAAACCTCCATGGCGCAGGCATCGCAGCTATTGTCGCGCATGGAGGCGAGATACCTGGCGACCTCAATTGGCGAGGGGGTTGTCATGCTGGCTTCAGCCACTGAGCAGCCATCGTCAATTTGTACCGTCCCAATCATGCCGCACCTGATCCCGGCCGAGCGAAGGATATCGCGGATGATGTAGGCGGTGGTGGTCTTGCCGTTGGTGCCGGTGACCCCCATGACTTTCAGGGTGCGGGAAGGGTAGCCATGGAATGCCTCTGCCAACTGGGAAATCACCGCCAAGGGATCGGGGACGGTGATCTGGGGAATGGTGATCCCGCTCGCCTGCTGCTGCACGATGGCGGCCACCGCGCCGGCCTTCTGGGCGTCGGCCAGGAATGCCGCACCATTGGTCTTTGTCCCGCTCCTGGCGATGAACAGATCCCCCGGGCGAACTGCGCGTGAGTCTTCCTGTACGCCGCTGATATCGATGTCGGGGATGTTGTCGTGGATGTGTATCGACTTGAGCAGTTCTGCGAGTTTCATCGGGAACTCCTTTTCCCAATGGCACCGTTTCGGGAAAAACCCGATGGCGAGCGGGGCCTTTCAGGGTGGAGATTAGCATGAGCCCAGCCGCTTTCAAAGGGGCATTGGGCGCGGGCTTTGCTGTGTGAGGTAGATGGGTGGTACGCCGGGGTGTACTGCCGATGCAGAGCAGTTTGTCACACTCAAGCGAGCGGGGGAAAAGTCATGATGTCGCGAATATTGCAGGGCAAGAAGATCGCCATCCTCGTGGCCGACGGATTTGAGCAGATAGAGCTGACCGAACCGCGGGATACCCTGATCAAAGCCGGCGCAGCCGTGGACATCGTTTCGCCGAACAAGTCGAAGGTGCAGGGGGCCCATCACGATGAGAAAGGGGATGTGTTTGAGGTGACGGTTCCGCTGGCCGCGGCCGATCCCAGCGAGTACGACGGACTGGTTCTGCCCGGCGGAGTCTTCAACCCTGACTCGCTGCGCCAGGACAGCCGGGCAGTGGAGTTTGTGCGGGCAATGTGGGAAGCCGGCAAGCCGATCGCCGCGATTTGCCATGGCCCGTGGACACTGATCGATGCCGGCGTAGTCAGGGGGCGCAACGTTACCAGCTACCCATCACTCAGGACCGATCTGCAGAATGCTGGCGCCAACTGGATTGATCAGGAGGTGGTGACCGATGGCGGACTGGTCACCAGTCGCACGCCTGACGACCTGCCGGCATTTTGCGCCAAGATGATCGAGGAGTTCGCCGAGGGGATCCACAAGGGACCGCGGCGCATGTCGCAGGAGCAACCGCCCACGGGGTATTTCTCGCAGTGGGAGTAGCGCGCTGGCCTTGCGTTTGCAACTACTCGTCAACACCGCGGCTCGCGGAACACTGCGAGTTACGTGTGTGGACGTCTGGAGTGCTGAATTCGGAAGGAGGGCGACCGTGGCAATGCAGAGCATGGATTCTATGCAGGACCTGGTGCAGAGCATGCTGTTGGACCTGTACGCCGCTGAGCGACAGGCCCTGGCGTTTATGCCCAAGATGGCAAAGAAGGCCAAATCCCAGCAGCTCAAGAGCATGTTCGAGGAGCATCAGCGACACACTGAGATGCAGTGTGGAAGACTGGAGGAGATCTTCCAGCAACTGGGGATGAAAAAGCCACCCCGGAGGGCGACGCACCCGGTTATCAGCGCCCTTGCCAAGGAGACCGAGCAGATGATGAGGGCCGGCGGCGATCAGTCGGTGATCGATGCGGCGATCGTCATGGCGGCACAGAAGCTGGAGCACGTGGAGATCGCCAGCTATGGAACCGCCGTGGAGTTCGCCAAGCTCCTTGGCGAAAAGGAGCTGGCGAAACTCCTGGCGAAGAATCTCGACGAAGAGGAGCGGACTGACAAGAAGCTCACGAAGCTGGCGAAAAGCTCCATCAATCCCAGGGCCAGGGCACGATCAAACTAGCATCGGCACGGCCGATTTAGAGAAGACCATGTGCCTGGCGATAGAGGTTCCAGGTCAGGTGGACCTGTCCCTGGTGGTGCGCTTCATGCCAAATCAGCAGGACGATGGCATCGGACATCTTGCGCCGACGATCCGGCGGCCCGATGAACTTTTCCATGTTCACGGGAGTCAGTGACGAGATGTACTGGCGCATCGGGGCATAGGTTTTTTCGAGGATGTCCCTGATCTCGGCCAGCGAGGGATTGCCTTCATCCTTCGGGGTTGTGCCTCCATCGTAGCACTCGACCAGTTGCTGGAAGGCAGGCGTCTTCCCGTGCATGTAGAAGTCGTGGAACTTGTGCATCGTCGCGGCACAGTGAAGCACCTGCCAGGCGATATGCGCCCGCCCGGGAGCGGGACGCCACAGGAGTACCTTGTTCACATCCTGGCCGCTCTTCTCGATGGCATCCAGTGAACCGATCAGCCGTGCCCGGCCGAAATCCAGTAGAGAAATCAGTGTGTTGCTGTCCATTTCCACCCTTTCCTTGATGAGAGTGCAATTATTACCAGATGGGCCTGGTATTTCGACAGCAACCTGGCGTCTCGCAAGAATCGATCATGCCGGGCGAACAACGCCATGCAGCGATGCCTCGCTGGCCTGCTGGGCATTTCGTCGACGCTGGTCATAGGAGATCACCAGCAGCGCCTCGG
>JAKORQ010000642.1 GCA_029777755.1 Planctomycetota bacterium | reverse complement strand
CATGCGCCATCCCGCTCGAAATCGCCATTGGCTACCAGGTTAGGCCCGCTTGCCCACAGTTGCCGCGAGAGATCATCCTCCCACACCGACTGGTCGATCGGATGCTCAAACTTCGCAACCCCCTCGATTGCCTCCAGTACCTCCTCCACCGCGAAGCGCAGATCCGTCGGCTGCTTCACTGGGCGGCTAATCTGTGTTGGCGGGCCATCGACGCGCAAATCCAGCAGGTTCATGCGCAGTTCCTGCCCGCTGATCTCGCCCCAGAGGATCAGCTGGGCATCGACCAGGCTGGCCAGCTCCTTCACATGCTCGCTGCCTGTTGCCAGTGTGATAGTCACGCCGCCTTCATCCGCCAGGTCCTGCATCCGCGGGCCATCGATCACATCGAAATTGCCCGTGCGGTCCAACTTGGTTCGCAGGGAAAAGCCGGCACGCTCGCGCAACGAGTCGGCCGCATCTCCGCCGATGGGGAAGATCGCCACCCGTGGTTTGTCGGCCGCGAGCGCCATTGAGCAGATCACCAGACATGCCAGCAAAGCCAGTGCTCTTCGCATCAGTGCATTATACCGCCGGGCAGGATCAGCGAAGCTGCCTGGCATAGCGCGAAAGCGACTCGCTGAACCCGGCCGGTCGAAAGTTGAAGTCTCGCCTGATCGGCTCGATGTCGGCCACCGAGTCTTCCTGGCTCATGATCACCTGTGCCCGGTTGAACGGCAGCAGCGCCGGCGGCAGTATCCGTGTCAGCAACAGGGCATACCACGCCGGGATGGGAAGCGCCAGCCGGCGTCGGCCGACCACTTCACGCGAGAACAGGTGATACATCTCCGGCCAGGTGAGATGTTGTATGCCGCCCACGTCGTAGCGTTTCCCAATGGTTACCGGCAGGTCGATCGCATCGACGATCATTCTTGCCAGGTCGTCCACCAGCACCGGCTGCACGAGGTACTTGCGCCCGGTTCCCAGCAGCCCAGCGCCAAAGTACGGCATGAACAGCCATGGCGCCTTGCGCCGCCGCGCCCAGTCCAGCAGCATCTGCGAGAACTCCCCCTCCGGGCCATGCACCAGCGACGGGCGAAAGATGGTCCAGGAGAGGCCCGACGACTCGACGATTGCCTCGGCCGCTGCCTTGGTCTGGTGATACAGCGAAGGCGAATCCGCCCGCGCCCCCAGCGCCGACATATGGATGTAGCGCATCACGCCATGCCGCACGCAGGCATCCACCACCGTGCGGGTGAAGTCCACATGCATGCGGTGAAAGGTGACATTGCGCGGGCGATCCTCACGGATGATGCCAACAAGGTGAATGGCGGCCGAGCATCGCTCCATGGCGGCATCCAGCACGGCCCGGTCGTCCAACTCGCCGGCAAAGGTACTGATCCGGCCATCGTCAATGGGCAACGGCCGACGGTGCACCAGCGCATGAACGCGATACTGTCGCTTCAGCAACTCGCGCACAACCGCCCGGCCGATAAACCCGCTACCGCCGGAGACAAAAACGATGCGTGACACAGATCGATTATATGCTGGTTCGGCGGTGTGTTACCCTGCTACTTGTCCTATCGACGCCAGATACGAGTCCGGCGGATTCCTGATCCCGTTGTCCGGTCCTGACCGATCCCACACCCCAGGCAATCAACAATAAACAATCAACAGTCCCATCAGATCTCGCTAGGCTCCATCGAGCCGTGTTCATCCGTGGTCGCTTCTCACGCCACCTTGAACATCTCCAGGATTCGATCCTTCTGCACGGTATTGCCGGCCAGTTCGGCTTGGCGCTGGCGGACGAGCTGGTCGTATGTGACCGGCGGGTTTGGGTTGCGATACAGCACTCCCACGTGCAGTTCCTCGCCATATTGCTGCGCGAGATCGAATGCCGCCAGACGATTGGCCGGGTCGTGGCCCAGCTCGATCAGCTTCTTCAGCGTCTTTTTGTGTTGCGGCAGTTGCCAGTCGGGGGAGCCGAAGGTCACGCACGGCGACTGCACATTCACGAACGCAAAGCCGGGATAGCGTATCGCTTCCTCGATCAGCGCGATCAGTCCCGGCAGGTCGGCCGGCGTTCCTTGCGCGACGAATCCGCAGCCGTAGCCCAGCACCGTGGCCAGCGGGTTCACCGGCGCTTCCATGCTGCCGTAAACGCTGGTGACCGTCTTTGCACCACAGGGAGAAGTGGGGGATAGCTGCCCTTTGGTCAGGCCGTAGACCTGGTTGTCCATGACGATGTAGGTGATGTCCAGGTTCCGGCGGATGGCGTGCGGCAGATGGCCGCCGCCGATGGAGAAACCGTCTCCATCCCCGCCGGCCGCGATCACCAGCAGGTCCGGGTTGGCGATCTTGATTCCCTGCGCGATGGGCAATGCCCGGCCATGCACAGAGTTGAAGCCGTATGCCGTGGTATAGCCGGGGATGCGGCTGGAACAGCCGATGCCCGAGACGAACGCGATCTCATGCGGCGGCCGGCCGATGTTGGCCAGCGCCTTGCACAGTGCCGAGAGCACACCATAGTCGCCGCACCCGGGACACCAGATTGGCTTGAGGTTGCTCTTGTAGACAGCAGGTTGGGTGGAGGTGGGTATTTCAACGCTCTTCATTGCTTGCTCCTCACACGTACAGCGACTGCAGCGACTTTGACGCGATCTGCTCCAGCTTCCTGGCAATCTGCGAGGCGATCAGCGGATTAGCGCCCGGCCGGGCCAGTGAGATGAATCCATCCGGCACGTTCACGTACATCCGCAGCAGGCGATATAGCTGCCCCTGGAAGGATTGCTCGACGACCAGCCCATGCCTCGCCGACGCGAAGAACTCCTCGTACACCTTCTCGATCACCGGGTAGATCAGCCGCGGCACCAGCAGCTTCACCGGCAGGCCATTTTCACGTGCGATGGCGACTGCTTCGCGGCAAACGCCGGCGACACTCCCCCAGGCGATCACGCCGATGGGGGCGTCGAGATCTCCCTCGATCTCGATCAGGTCGCGCCGGCGCTGAAGGGCATCGAACTTGCGGAAACGCTTCTGGAGCATGCGCTCATGCACGACGCCACTTTGCGTGGGGGCGCCCTCCTCGTTGTGCTCGATGCCCGATGCCAGGTAGTTTCCGCCGGGCGTTCCCGGCTGACTGATCGGGCTGATACCATCCGCGCCGGCGGCGAAGCGGTGGTAGTTGTCCAGTTGCTCAGGGGTGGGACGGAGGCGATCGATCACCGGGATCCTCGAGGTATCAATCGGCTCAAACGCCTCCTTGCGCTGGGCAATCTCCTGATCGGAGAGAAGCACAACGGGTGTCTGGAAATGCTCGGCGATATTGAATGCCTCAACGGTGGTGGCGAAGGTGTCCGCCACGCTGGTCACCGCCAGCACCGGGCGCATGGCATCGCCATGCGACGAGAAGCATGCCTGCAACAGGTCGGCCTGTTCCGACTTGGTGGGAATCCCGGTGGCCGGCCCGCCACGCTGGACATTGACTATCACCAGCGGCAGCTCGGCGATGGTGGCCAGGCCGATCATCTCCGTCTTCAGCGACATTCCCGGGCCACTGGTGGCGGTCATGGCCTTCTTCCCGGCGAAGGAGGCGCCGATGGCCGACCCGATGCCGGCGATCTCGTCCTCGGCCTGAAGGAAGCCGCCGCCGAACTTCCATATCTCCCGGCTCAGCAGGTGCATGATTTCCGAGGAGGGGGTGATGGGGTATCCGCCAAAGAACTGGCAACCCGCGAACAGGGCCGCCGCGGCGCATACCTCGTTGCCGTCTCCCAGCAGCAGGGGAGTCTCGCGCTGCGGAGCAGGGCTAAGGGTGCGATCGACAGCAAGCGGATGCTCCCTTGCGAAGCTCTCGCCGGCGAAGAAAGCCTGCCTGGCCGGCTCGAGCACGGCCGGTCCTTTCCTGCCGAGCTTCTTCTCGATTCCATGCAGCAGTGCTTCGCGGGCGATCCCGGTCCAGCCGGCGATCAGCCCGAGGACTACCATGTTCTTTGACTTGTCGCCAAAGGGCCTGGCGATCTCCGCTATCGGCACCGCAATCGCCTCTCCCGGCTTTACCGCCAGCGGCAGGGCGTCCGGCGGCGTCTGGCTGGCGGCCTCGTATATGACCAGCGTCTCCTCGTCGATCGGAAGCTCCGCGCCAAACTTGTTGTAGTCTTCCCAGTTCAGCGCAATGGCAATGTTCAGCACTCCCCCCGCGCTCAGGACCTTGCTGGTGGACAGCCGCACCCGGCAGCTCGATTCGCCGCCGCGGATCTGCGAGCCGAAGCTCTTGGTCATGATGGCGTAGTACCCCTCCGCGACCGCCGCCGAGACCAGCGACTCCCGGCCGAGACAATACCGTCGCCCCCGGAACCTGCCATTCCGATGACTAAGTCCTCTATCATCGCTCTCCTCGTTTCATTGACATGCCAGACGCAAAAAGTGGAGAGCGTGATTGTAAGCGTGAGGGGAGGGGGAACGGAACCAAAAAACTGCCGGAAGCCTTTGTCAATCAATGACTTGTGACGTATTTCACTATGCTAACTGTTACTAGGCTTGGGCGCTTTTTTTCACAGAGTCGCAAAACGCCCCCAAAAACTGCGATTTTGGCTCAGGTGTCGCCTGGAACGGATTTGAGGAAATGTAAGTCAGATCACATAATTCACGCACTGGTCAGGGATGCTGAATCGCAAGGTTGCGATATGGGGTTCCGCCCCCCGGCCAACGTCACCCAATGGCATGGCGGCCAGATGAATCTTCCTGGGGAGCGGTCAGCGTTGCTGGCAACGGAGTTGGCGGCGGATGCTGACCGCTCGCCATCGGTAGAATCAGGCAGGCAAATTGTCGGCTGAAAGTTTTGCGGTAAAACAAACGGGGATGGTAGCTTGGAACGTTATTGCCATTCTGGCCGGCTCCTGCCTTGCCATGATGTTGGTGGAGCGCAGTGGTGTCCGAACAACCTTTCATACGAATTTCAAGGGTGACCTGAAGCGGGAAACCCGGTGGTGGTCCCAGTACGGGCAGGGTGCGTGCACGCTGTTCGTCGCCGCGATCATCTGGCAGCTTGATACATCGCGCCCGTCGGCCGGGATAGCGCTGATCGTTGCCACTTTCGGGGCATCCTGCATAAGCGCCCTGCTGAAGCGCATGCTCGGGCGAGTTCGGCCAGAGCGCGACGACGCCGGGCGTTTCCTGGGCCCGAGCCTGAAGCATGCCAATTACCGCGAGAGCTTTCCCTCCAGCCATTCGGCGGCCGCCATCGCCATGACGGTGACGCTGGCGCATCTGTACCCATCGGCGGCAGCGACGTTCTGGATCCTGGGGCTGGGGTGTGCCCTTTTGCGCTACCTCATGAATGCCCATTGGCCAAGCGATGTGCTCGGCGGTGTGGCGCTGGGCGCGGCGGTGGGAAACATCGTCATCCATTGCTGGAAGTTGTAGTATTTCCGCTGCTGCGCAGGCCCTGCTTTCCTCAAAACCGCCGTGAGATATGATGGTGAACCGTGGTTGCGAAACGGGGCCGCAACTTGACACAACTTTAGTGCGCCCTTACTCTTTCGGCCCGTCACCGGCGAAGAGTCTGCACGCTGGCCTTACACCAAGCAAAGGAGATTCGGAATGTTGAAAGTTGCGATTAATGGTTTCGGTCGAATTGGCCGAATGGTTTTTCAGGCGCTTTGCGATCAGGGCCTGCTGGGCAAGACGGTCGACGTGGTAGCGGTCGTCGACGTTTCGACCGATGCCGATTACTTCGCTTACCAGATGAAGTATGACTCGGTTCACGGCAAGTTCAAGCATGATGTGAAGACCGAGAAGAGCGATGCCAGCCTCGCCGAGAACGACACCCTGGTGGTCAACGGCCACAAGATCAAGTGCGTGATGGCCCAGAAGGATCTGGCGCAGCTTCCCTGGAAGGCCCTGGGCGTCGATTACGTGATCGAGTCCACCGGCCTGTTCACCGACAGCGAGAAGGCCAAGGGTCACCTCGCCGCCGGCGCCAAGAAGGTGATCATCTCCGCCCCGGGCAAGGGTGACGTGAAGACGATCGTGATGGGCGTCAACGAGAACGAGTACGACCCGGCCAAGCACAACATCGTCAGCAATGCCAGCTGCACGACCAACTGCCTGGCTCCCCTGGTCCACACCATCATCAAGGAAGGCATCGGCATCGAGACCGGCCTGATGACCACCATCCACGCCTACACCGCCACCCAGAAGACGGTGGACGGCCCCAGCAAGAAGGATTGGCGTGGTGGCCGCGCTGCGGCGATCAACATCATCCCCAGCACCACCGGCGCTGCCAAGGCGGTCGGCGAAGTGCTGCCCGTGGTCAAGGGCAAGCTCACCGGCATGAGCTTCCGCGTGCCCACCCCGGATGTGTCGGTCGTTGACCTGACCTTCCGCGCTGCTCGTGATACCTCCATCGAGGAGATCGACGCCGCCCTGAAGAAGGCCAGCGAGAGCTACCTCAAGGGCATCCTCGGCGTCACCGACGAGGAGCTGGTGAGCACCGACTTCATCCACGATTCCCGCAGCTCGATCTATGACAGCCTCGCCACCCTGCAGAACAACCTGAAGGACGAGAAGCGCTTCTTCAAGGTCGTGAGCTGGTACGACAACGAGTGGGGCTACTCCAACCGCGTGATCGATCTGCTCAAGTACATGGGCCAGAAGGATGGCGCCCTGTAAGGTTTGCCTCACAGGTCAGGCAGCAGAATAAAGCAGAACGCCCGATTCGTCGGGCGTTCTTGCTTTTCGCCAGTGCGCATTGTTGCCCCGAGGGGCCTTTATTTACGAGGCGAGTTGATCTATATTGCTGGATCTATCGTTGCCAGGAGGAAAGCTGTGGCCAATCTTGCGTCCTGTGTTGTCGCCGGCGCCGTGGCGAGTGTCTGCATGATCTCCTCGGCCAGCGCTGCGGCCATTACCGGTACACCAATCGACTCTCCCGCCAGTCCCACGAGCATCAGCGAGAGGGGAACAGTTGACTGGGCCTATTGGGATCGCCGCAACAACGATTCCGTTGCCTCGTTGGCGCCCACCAACCAGAAAGTCGACGGCGCCGGACTGATCAGCAGCGCCACGCCCGTTAATGGCTCGACGGTTCGCGGTTCGGGCACCATCACGGGAATAAGCCTGAAGTTCGATGATGGCATCTCGCCCGCCACCGCCACCAGCCACATGATCAGCGGCGTCTTCAACACGTCGCTTGGCTGGACCAGCAACGGCTACGGCGTGCAGGTGGATGTGACGCTGCCCGACACTGAGCTGTATCGGATCTCGCTGTGGGTCAGCGGCTACTACGGCAGGGGCAATCTCACTGCCTCGCTGCCCGGCGCGGACGATTACACTGACTCGTCCTTCCTCTACACGGTATCGAAAACGCCCAAGATGTACGAGCTGGAGGTGTCGGCCGACAACCCCGGCGATGTGCTGACCATCTCCTACGTGCTCAGCAATGTCGACAATGCCAACAGCCATGTACTGATCGGCGCGGTGGGCATCAGCCTCGTCCCCGAACCTGCAGCGCTGGGCGTGCTGGTTCCGGCCCTGTTCCTGGCCGCCCGTCGACGACGCAGCGAGTAGAGGGATTTTCGGCTTTGGTTTTTGATTGCAGCCTGCAGGTGATCCGCCTGCAGGTTTTCTTTGGCGCGTGGCTGCGTTCGCGTCTTGCAGATCCGTAGAAATATGCGCGTAACCAGGATCAATACGTGTTTCGCAGGATATGCCGCGCACATTTCCTTCTCACCACGAAGGAACTAAGAGACGAAGCAGATGAAGAGACTTTGATTGTGCTGCTTCCTGACTTCGTCGCTTCGCTTCTTCGTGGTGAAGGAGGCAACCTTCGCTTCCTACCCAAGTAATTGCTTTGTGCCTTAGGGCCTTAGTGACTTTGTGTTGAAACGGAATCGTAACTAGATCTTCTGCCTTCCCGCGATAGCATCGGCCAGGATGTTGCGGTTGGCGTACTCGATGCTGCTGCCGGTGGGCAGGCCTCTTGCCAGGCGGGTGACCTGTACGTTTGGGAACCTGCTGCCGATCAGGTTCTGCAGGTGCAGGGCGGTGGCGTCGCCGTCGACGTTGGGGTTGGTTCCGAGGAT
>JAKORQ010000070.1 GCA_029777755.1 Planctomycetota bacterium | reverse complement strand
GGGCTACAGACCTTGCCGAGCGTCTGCTGGGTGCCGCTGGCGGTTATCCTGTTTGGCTTCAAGGAACAAAGCGTGCTGTTCGTGCTGGTGATGGGGTCCTGCTTTGCCATGGCGATCAGCCTGCGCGATGGCCTGCGGACCATCCCGCCGGTCTACCAGAAGGCGGGGCTGATGCTGGGAGCGGGCGGGTGGAAGCTGTACCGCTATGTGCTGCTGCCGGCCAGCATGCCGGCGATGGCGTCGAGCCTGCGACAGGGGTTCAGCTTCGCCTGGCGCTCGCTGATGGGGGCGGAGCTGGTGTTGGTTTCCGTGCAGTATCATGGGCTGGGCTATCTGCTGGAGATGGGCAGGTCGTTTCTTGATATTGCCCAGGTCATCGCGGTGATGGCGATCATGATCCTGTTTGCCATGCTGGTGGATCGGCTGGTGTTCGCGGCCATCGAGCGGCGGGTGCATCGGAGATTCGGCCTGACCTCGGGAGCCAACTAGACCAGTTCCAATCAACGGCTCGGGCAGACTCTTGTCGATTCGGAGTCCCGCGGTCTACAGGACAGGCCGCTCCACTTCAGGTTGCGCATCCAGCGACAGGAAATGCGCCGGCCATCAGCCTCGACAAAATGCGCGCTCGCGCCCAATGGCCCTGGCCGCTAGCATTCCGGTGTGAGATCTCGATCCTCCTGCATGATGGTTGAGTCACTGGAGCGGCGTTGCCTGCTGGCGGCCGACCTCTGGGCCAACAGCTTCTTCATCGCTGACCCGACCGTTTCCCCCGGCGGGGTGATCACGGTGCAGTTCCAGGTCACCAACTCCGGCCAGGATGCGGATGCAACCAACTTTGAGGTTGGATTCTACTGGTCTACCAATCCAAACATGGCCGACGGGAATGAAGTGCCGGCCAACCTTGCTGGCAACGACCCCTACTTCAATCCCGTTGCGCCCAACCGAATGATCATCAGCTCACTGCCGGCCCGCAGCGTCACCACGCGCATAGTGACGATCGCGGCGCCGGATGAGCCGCCGGTTGGCTCCAATCCTTACGCCTACCTGGGCATCCGCATCGATGAAACGAATGCCGTCGCCGAGAGCGACGAGGGTAACAATCACAGCCGCGGCGAGGATTTCGACTCGGCCATCGCCTTCTGGATGTCCGAGCTGTACTCGGCCAACATGAGCGTCGACCCGGGCTGGTTTCTCGGCCTGGGATGGGCGCACGGCACTCCCGCGGAGCTGGAGGGGGACCCGTCTTCCGGTTTCACTGGCAGCGATGTGATCGGCTTCAATCTCCAGGGGCGCTATCCGTCCGCCATGGGCAGCACCAGTTGGGCGCAGACGCCGGCGATCAGCACCGAGTATGCCCACAGCATCACATTGTCCTTCCGCCGCTGGCTGGGAGTGGAGCGCGCGCCCTATGACAACGCCCTGATCCAGGCTTCCACCAATGGCTCCACCTGGACGACCATCTGGAGCAACCCGACGGCCAATATCGTGGATGACCGCTGGGTGACGCAGACGATCCCGCTGCCGCCGGATTTCGCGGAGCAGCCGGCCATCTACATTCGTTTCGGCATGGGAAGCACCGACGCGGTGGACGAGTTCGCCGGGTGGAACATCGATGATGTGGTGGTGCGCGGCGTGCAGCAGCAATCGCCGATTCCGGGGACGCCGGACCTGGTCAGCGATACCGGCGTGTCGGCCGATGACAACCTGGTGAACCTCAACAACAGCAGTGAGGCAAGCGCGCTGACATTCGTGGTGCCGGGAACGGTCGCCGGCGCGACGGTGAAGCTGTTTGCCGATGGCCAGCTCATAGGGTCGGCGATCGCTTCCGGGGAGATAACGCAGATCGTCACCAACGGTACTTACACGCTCACTGATGGTTCGCATCAGGTCTTTGCCACGCAGAAGATGCCCACGGCCGCCGAGTCTCGGCCGTCGGATGCGCTGGCCATAGCGGTCGATACCGTCGCGCCGATCCTGGTTGGCTTCCAGGTCAACAATGGCCACGCGCAGCGCTCGATGGTAAGGCTGCTTCGCGCGACCTTCAGCGAGGCGGTGGTGCAACAGGCGATACTGCTTGGCCGAGACGGTCAGCCGGTGGCCGGCGTGTCGATGAACAGTTCCAGTGTCGATGGCATCGCCTACAGCTACAGCTTCAGCGGGGACGCGGTGGTCGGCGGGTCACTGCCTGAGGGACACTACCGTCTGCTGCTGGAGGCTGGCACGGTGACCGACCTGGCCGGCAATGCCATGTCGCAAAGCGCGGAGCTCCAGTTCCATCGCCTGTTCGGGGATATCGCAGGAGATCGCGCCGTGGATGCCGCGGATGTCACTGCGATGCGACAGATACAAGGCAATTCGGGCGCGTATGTCGATTACCTTGACTACGACGGTGAAGGCGACATCGATTCGTCGGACCTGGCGCAATTGCTACAGCGCCTGCCGATGCGGCGAATCCCGTAGTGCTTAGCGCATCGGCCAGACTATCGGGCCTGGAAACGGGAGTAGCCGACGGTGGTACGCCAGTATTCCCCGGTGCCGGTAATGCTCATTCTCTTGAGCAGGGTATCTTCCCCGCCGTCCAGGTCGTTCTGGGCGATGCACAGGCGTACGAACCCATCCGCCAGCGTACCGCCGGAAAGTCCCAGCTCGTCAAAGGGGATGGCGATCTCGGCCGTGTAGCCGCCCTCGGTTCGGCGGGTGAAGATCTGCACTGATGCAGGCATCTCCTGGAACTGGCCGCGCGGCCGCCAGGCGACCTTGCCGGATGCGCCGTCCTGTGCGCCCAGTGCAAGGCAAAGCTGGCCGGTGCCGGCGGCCATGTTGCGCGCGCTGGCGCCCTCACCTCGCACATCCCAGCAGATCTCAATGCCGTCCTGTTCCCATGGGTGGGCGCTATCATCCAGAACGATCTGGTCATCCTTGGCGCTGATGAACATGACAAGCTTGTTGTCACAGACGGCCACGCGGATCGACGAGGAGCTATCGGCCGATCCTTTCCACGCGTCGCCATTCTGGTAGACCATGCCGCGGGCGTTCATCTCGATGGGCGGGACGCTCTTCCACTCGTCATCCTTCCCGTCCACGTTGATGGAGCTGAGTTGGCCAAGCCGCGCGTCGTGATAGACCGGCACCGCAAGCTCGCGACTGAAGGTTGTTCCATTGGCCAGGGTGAAGCGCTCGGCAAGCGTTGGGTTGGCGGCGTTGCGATCGAGTGAGCCGATGGTGAAGACGATGGTGCCCGACTGTCCGCCGGCGACGGTGACGGACCCGTTGGCCGGCTCGACAGTTCCGCCGGGTGCGGTCAGGCTGGCCTCCACGCTCATGCTGCCGCTGGAGGGATTGTCGTAGCCGATGGTCACCGTACCGCCATTGGCCGGCAGTTCCACAAGGAAGTCAGTCTGCCGCATGAGCTGCTGAAGATACCCCATGCCCTGGAGGTACTGTTCAGGCTTGATGGCTCCCACGGGGATGAAGCTGACTTTCGGCTTTTTTCCATTGAGCGCCACGTAGGCGAACATGTGTTGCCCGGCCGGGCTGTCGGGGTTGTTCTTGCCGCCGGTGGCAGGCAGTACGTAGCTGGGTATTCCATCGATCATCCGGTAGTTGCCGGAGTGCATGTGGCCATTGAAGATCGTGGTCTTCTCCCTGGGCAGGATGGATGCAAGTTCCGACCAGTACTGCTGGTTGTTCCAGAGCGGATGGTGGTAGAAGACGAAAATGTGGTCGGCGTTCTGCGAACGCTTGATGTCTTCGCGCAGCCACTGGAGCTGATCGACGGCGAACAGTTCGTCCTTCTGTATCCAGGTGGAGTCGAGCACCACGAAGTGGGCTTTCTTGTAGTCAAAGCTGTAGTACGGCTTGCCCTGCACTGAGTGACGCTTGAGGTAGATATCGCGGGCAACACTCGTCTCGGCCGGATTGCCGCTTTCCAGGTCATGGTTGCCGGCGCAGTAGAAATAGGGGGCATCCAGGCGTGAGACGATGGCTTCGACCTCCAACCACTGCTGCTTGAGCTTCTCGGGGTCGTCGACGTATCCCTGGATATGGTCGCCGATGCTCAGGACCAGGTCCGGCTGCAGGAGGTTGATCTCCTCAACCGCCTGCTCCCACACGCCAGGCACCGCGCCCCCGGTTCGGTCGGAGATGACGACGAAGCGAACGGTCTGGTCGGTGTTGGGGTTCCTGCCGCGCCAGCCAGCCGCCCCCGCGGCCGGCATATTCGGCTGCTGGATGCATCCGCCGACAAACAGCCCGGCCAGGAGGACTACCGCTGCGATACGCAAACTCTTCGTCATCATCGGTTCTCCTTACAAGCGTCAAGGGAAAGATGATAGATGCGCGCAGCGCAGGTGCAATCCGTCAGCTTCTCGGCTCTGTCGCAATATGAGTTCACCACGAAGCGGCGCAAAAAGAACGAGTCATGGTTTTTCCATGACTCGTTCCTGCAACTTCCGCTCTGGACGATCAGGGATTGGTAAGTGCCGGCGAGGTGGCCGGGCTTGCCTTTGGCTGCTGCGCCGGCAGGTAGCGCTGCACGTATTCGGGCTTCACTGCGATGTAGTACAGTTTTCCCTCATGGAGCTGATGGCCGGCGACTTTCTCCGCCTGTTCGCCGATGCCCATGTAGATGTCGCAGCGGCCGGCCGCACGGATGGCGCCGCCGGTATCCTGATCCATCATGAAACCGCGGAAGTCCCTGGGTGTCCCCGTCTCGTCGGCCGGGACCGGGACAGTCAGGAACGCCGGCATGGCGCGGGGATAGATGTTCCTGGCCGGGTCATGCTTCTTGTCCACCGCGATCGATGCCCAGGGGGTGACCGGCACTCCCAGCGCGCCGTACGGGCCGCCGGTCGTCTCCGTGAAGAACACATAGCGGTCGTTGGTCCAGAGATACTTGCTCATCATCTCCGGGTTCTGCTCGAAGAATGTCCTGAGACCCTTGGCGGAGTACTGCTCCTTCGTGATCACGCCGTCGGCCAGCATCTTCTCGCCGGGGGAGGAGTACTCGTAGCCGTTAAAGCCATCCCAGCCGATCTCCAGTATGTTGCCGTCCGGCAGGCGCAGCCGGGCCGAGCCCTGGATGGTGATGGTGTATGCCTCCCAGGCGGTCTTCACAAACGCGATCTCATTGCCGGCCAGCACATCGCTGCTTTCGATCTCGCGCCGGGTGTAGTAGGGAACGATGCTGCCGTCGGCAGTGCGTCGGCCGAGAACTTCGCCTGTGGCGGGATCGGTCGCAAGGTCGGCCGGCCGGCGATACAGGGGGTACTTGAAGGTCGAATCCTTTGTCAGGCTGGCGTCGTAGATGGGCGTGAAATAGCCGGTGAAGAGCACGCGCTCGGTGTAGCCGGCGCGGTTGGGGTCAGGCGCGCCCTTGCTGACATAGACATCGAACATCTGGCGGATGATGCCGTTGAGGTAATCCGCCGAGCGGTTGTTGGCGCGGTACTCGATGATCACGGCCTTGAGGGCATTGCAGGACGCCAGGGCGCGATCGTGATCGATGTCCAGGTAGGGGTAATACCTTTTGCTGGAGGGCTTCTGCAGATACGCCATGCTCATGTCGATGGAGCGGATTAGCGCATCCGGGTCAGTCATGTTGACGGAGAAGTCGGGGTACTCGTCGGGCGAGAGCTTGCGCAGGGCAACTTCTCCCTCGGGCAGTTCGCCGAGGAAGTCGATGGGCTTCTTGTTCCGGCAGCCAGCCGCGAACGATAGTGAAAGAGCCAGCAGAAGGACACTACCGAATGTGCGTTTGAGGACCGCGTTCACACTTTCCTCCCTGAAAGCAACTGGGGTCTACCTGAACGGGAAATGCTAAAGCAACGCGCGCAGTTTGTCACGAAATAACCGGTCTGCCGCGCTGATCAGGAGGAGCTGTCGTTGCTGGCAGTTGTCCGGGAATCCGCGTCACTTGCCGGGGCGGCGACCTGGTGGCAGTAGTGCCAGTTTTCCTCGCCAAGCGTGGCCTCGACGCGCAGCATGTCGGCCGTGCGCAGGATCAACAGGCTGGCCCTGACGGCCCAATAGATGGCTGCGACTGGCGCGATCATCCACAGGCATGCGTAGTAATACAGCGCAACGGTCGCGAGCATGGCGGCGCTGTTGCAGATGACGAACTCATTCGTACAGGAGGAAAGTCGCCAGGACAGGCCCGTCCATGGGGCGCGCTGCATGAGGCCGGCGAGAGCCCGCAACTGCCCGGCCGTGGCGCAGATGAAGCAGATCCATGTGAGCATGAATGCCACGCCTGCTGGCATGGGCCACGAATGGCCGGTCGCCACGGCTATCGCCCCCACAATACCGAGCACCTGCCCCAGGGACGTTGCCAGGCGCGTAAAGAGCTGCGATCGCGAGAGAACCTGCTGCGATGGCTCCGGGCGAACCGACTGCCAGCTTGCCACGGCCCAGAGCTGATAAAGGGCGACTGCAGCGAGGATCAGGACATGCTGCGTGGCGACAGCGGCCTCGATCAACACGCAGGCCGCCATCAGCAGGATCATCCAGGCGCAGATGCCATTCCAGCGGGCCAGGTGTGCCAGCCAGTCCGGCTGACTGGCGCGCAGGGAGTCGCCATCGGTGGATACGCGGATGGCCACGCCGCATTCAGGGCAAAGACCATGGGCGGGCAGACCCTTGAGGTTGTAGCCACAGCCACGGCATAGGATCTCATCGACCACCATCCCGCGGGAGTCGATCGCGCCCTCGCCGGTTGGCGGGTGAGATCCTGTCCTGGTGGATGGGGCGCTATCCTTCACGCGGTAGATACTAAGCGGCGATCGACGGCTTGGAAGAGCACGACGAGCGCGTCATTTGCGAAATGCGGGTCTGGTTACAGAACAATCAGTTGCGCCCGGGCAGTTGGCTGCGCGGCGTGCCGATGGGGTTGGAAAGATAGCGCTTGTGGCATGCCGGGCAGAGATGAAACTCCATGCGGCGATAGACCTGGTCCTGCAGTTCCTCAGCCGAGTAGTCCTGCAACTCATCAAGCAGGGAGATGATCTCCATGCCAGGGTCGGGGTTTGTGTCTGTATCCAGCGGCGGGGTGGATGGGTGGGCGAAGACCTCAATCCGCACCACGTATGAGCAGTGGGCTGCGATCGTGCTGCGGCACATGGCACATTGGACGCTGCTGGCCATGCCGATAATCTACCCTGTGATGCAGCCGGGAAGCAGTCCTGATGCAGGCAAGTCATGGAAAAGGATTAAGCGATGCGGGTATTGATCGCGCCGGACAAGTTCAAGGGGGCGATATCGGCGGCCGACGCGGCCGAGGCGATGGCCGAGGGGATATGGTCAGTGTGCGCCGGTGCCCGGATTGAGCTTTGCCCGATGGCCGATGGCGGCGAGGGTACGGTGGCGGCGCTGGTGGCAGCGACCAATGGAACGATGATCCGCATCAAGGTGTGCGGGCCGCTGCCGGGGAGTTCGGTTGACGCTGAGTATGGCATGCTCGGTGACGGCCAAACGGCCGTGATCGAGATGGCGTCGGCCAGTGGCCTGGCGCTGGTTCCACCTGATAAACGCAATCCTCTCAATACTACGACCTACGGCACGGGCGAACTGTTGGCCGATTCGGCCAAACGCGGGGCAAAGCGCATCATCCTCGGTATTGGCGGAAGCGCAACCGTCGACGGCGGCATCGGGGCGCTGCAGGCGCTGGGATGTGAGATAAAGCTGGCGGATGGGAAGTCTGATGGACCGCTAGTGGGAGCGGACGTAGCGCGGGTAGAGGCGATCGGGCGAGGCAGGAGCATGCCGGAGATCCTGATCGCCTGCGACGTGGACAATCCGCTGTATGGGGAGAAGGGGGCGGCTAAGGTGTACGGGCCGCAGAAGGGTGCTGACCCGGCGACGGTGAAGCGGCTGGATGAGGATCTGTGCCACCTGGCGAGAAAGACCGGGAAGGATGAACTGGCGAATGCCGTGGGAGCCGGGGCGGCCGGCGGCCTGGGATTCGGACTGTGTGCCTACCTGGGAAGCAACGTACGCATGGCGCCGGGGTTTGAACTGATCGCGGAGGCGTGTGGGTTTGATGGTCGTCTCCGCGAGGCGGATCTTTGCCTGACTGCCGAGGGAAGGTTCGATCAGTCAAGCCTGCACGGCAAGACAGCGGTGGGAGTGGCGCGGCGATGTGCGGCGGCGGGGAAAAGATGCATCGTCCTGGCCGGCAGCGTGGAAGAGCAGGCGGAGACAGTGCTGCGCGAACAGACCGGAGCGGTGGCTATGCCGATCGTGGACGGCCCGATCAGCCTGGATGAATCGATGTCACGAACCGCGGAACTTCTCCGCCGAGCGGCGGCACGGGCAATGAGCCATTGGGGAACCACAGATGATTAGGAAACACAGATGAACACGCATGCACATAGATTTGCTTGAGAGATTTCTGAGTGTTGCATGGAGTCGCCGAATCTTGAGCAGGCGTGCATTCTATTGCGCAGCTTAAGCAGCTGTGCGGTTAATCTAGAGCAATACGTGTTCATCTGTGCTTTCAGCAAACTAGGAATACTGCCGCGTGTGGGCGACGGTTGGATGTGTGGCCGGGGCGGTGGGGTAGTTTTCGGCGTGGTGGCAGGCGCACCAGTGGCCGGGGAGGTTTTCCCGCAGGTTGGGGATCACGTTGCGGCATTGCGGGTCGCCCTGCATGCTCGGGCAGCGCGGGTGGAAGCGGCAGCCGGTGGGGAAGTTGCTTGGCGGGGGCACGGTGCCCTCGATGGTGTGGAGGCGTTCCACGTCCTGGCCGAGCTTGGGAACCGAGGCCAGCAGACCCTGCGTGTACGGGTGTTGCGGGCGGTCGAAAATCTCCTCAACCGGCGCGTATTCAACGATCTTCCCGGCGTACATGACGGCCACCGCATCTGAGTTCTCCGCGACTACGCCCAGGTCGTGGGTGATCAGCAGGATGGCCATATTGGTTTCCTCCTGGAGCTTGCGCAACAGCTCGAGGATCTGCGCCTGGATGGTGACATCGAGCGCGGTGGTCGGTTCATCGGCGATCAACAGCCTCGGCCTGCAGGACAGTGCCATGGCGATCATGACGCGCTGGCGCATGCCGCCGGATATCTGGTGCGGGTAGTCGGCAAGTCGCCGGAGCGGGTCGGCGATGCCCACGTCAGCGAGCGCCTGGGCGGCGATGTCGCGGGCCTGCCGCGAGTTAACATGCTGGTGGAGCGTGATGGCCTCGATGATCTGCTCGCCAACGGTGAAGACGGGATTGAGGCTGGTCATCGGCTCCTGGAATATCATGGCGATCCGCGAGCCGCGGATCTTCTGCATGCGGCTCTCATCGGCGCAAAGCAGGTCTTCGTCTTCAAACAGGATCTGTCCCGATGGATACGTGGCGGGAGGTGAGGGCAGCAGCCGCAGGATCGACATGGCCGAGATTGACTTGCCGCAGCCCGATTCGCCCACGAGTGAGAGAGTCTGCCCGGGATAGATGTTGAAGGAGACATCATCCACCGGCCGGATCATGCCTGAGTCGGTCTGGAAGGCGATGGCGAGGTTACGGACATCGAGTAGGGGTTTGGACTGCTCACTCATGCGATCGGTTCCTCAGGAGTCGGAGTATACTTCAGGCCTTTCCTCCATACAGCTTGGGGTCAAGGGCGTCGCGCAGAGCCTCGCCGATGAAGTTGTAGGAGAGCACGGTGAGGAAGATAGCCATCCCCGGGAAGGTTGCGATCCACCAGCGGAAGCCGCCGCCCTCGCCGCGGGCCATGTCCAGCAGCCTGCCCCAGCTTGCCTCATCGACAAGACCCAGGCCCAGGAAGCTTAGCGTGCTCTCGGCCATGATGGCGCCGGCCACGCCGAAGCTCACCGATACCAGCAGCGGGGCAACGGCATTGGGCAGGATATGGCGAAACAGCACGCGCGGCAGCGGCAGCCCGGCCGCCACGGCCGCCTGCACGAAATCCTGGTTCCGCAGCTTTAGAAACTCCGCACGAACAAAGCGGGCATCACCCACCCAACTGGTGGCACCGATGATGGCCATGATGATGTAGATGTTGCGCGGGTAGTACGCCACGAAGGTCAGCAGCAGGTAGATCGTGGGTATGGAAGCAAATATCTCCACCAGGCGCATACCCAGCAGGTCGGCCAGGCCGGAGAAATATCCCATCAGGCCGCCGACGATCACGCCGATGACAACCGCGATGCCCGTGGAGATGAAGCCGACGGCCATGGCGATGCGGCAGGCGTGGATCATGTTGCTGGCGATGTCCTGGCCGTTGATATCGGTGCCGAGCCAGTGCTCGCGCGAGGGTGGCCAGGGATAGGGAGGATCTGGATTGGGGTGATCGCGCAGGCGGTCTGACGGGGAAAATGGAATGGGTGTGCGAATCACCTGCTCGACCCTGCCATCAGCCTCCGCCTGGCGATACCACTCGTACACGACAGTCCCCGGCGTGCGGACGAAGATCAGCGAAAGGATCAAGGTCGGCAGTGTGATTCCCATTACGACAAGGAATCGCGTCGATAGCGACCACCAGCGGGCGAGAAAGAGGATCGGTACGCCGACGATTCCCAGTACCAGTAGAGTGATGTCCGCAGGCGTCAGGTGGCGCAGGAGCGGGCTGGTCCAGCCTTCACCCTGCATCTTGATGGCGATGGGATGGCTGTTGGCGAGCAGGGGCGCGAAGATGGCGCAGAAGGCGACGATGCTGATCCAGATGATCCCGAAGCGCGCCAGCGGCCGGGCGAGCGTTCGCCTGGCGACCTGGCGCGACCAGCTCACGGGTGGGCTGGCAAGCGGCTGATCGATGATGGTCTGCTGCTCACTCATAGCTCACACGCGGATCGGCGATTGCGTAACAGACGTCGGCGATGATCACGCTCAACAGCCCGACGAAGCTGGAGACGAACGTGATCGACAATACCAGTTCCTGATCCTTGCTCTTGATGGCCTCCAGCATGAGTCGGCCCATGCCGTTGATGCTGAAGATCGACTCGACGATCAGCGAGCCGCCCAGCAGGCCGGGAAGCACGCCGGCCGCCACCGTGATCAGAGGCAGCACACTGTTGGACAGCACATGGCGGAAAAGCACGACATTGGAGCTGAGGCCCTTGGCCTTTGCGGTGCGGGCGAAGTCGGCGGTGAGATTCTCCAGTACCGAGGCTCGCATCAGCTTGGAGAGGAAGGCGAATCCGCCATACGTCAGGCAGATGATCGGCAGCACCAGGTGCCAGATGGCATCCAGCAGCCAGCCGCGCTCAAAACCCTCATCAGAGAATGAAGGCAGGAACGGCATGCTGTCCGCCTGAACGTCGTGCAGTCCGCCGGTGGGGAACCACTGCGCATACTCGCGGCTGGCGAAGAAGCCCAGCAGCATCACCCCTATCCAGATCGTCGGCAGCGAATAAAGCGCTATGAAGGATACCCCCGAGCCGACGTCGATCAGTTTGCCGCGATGCTTGGCGGCATAGATACCGCTGGTGATTGCAACGATGTAGATGATCGGGATGGTGATGAGGTTCAGCAGCAGCGTCACCGGCAGGGCCTCTGCAACAAGCCCCAGCACCGATCGGCGGCGCATAAAGCTTTCGCCCAGGTCGGGCGTCTTGAAACCGAATTTCCAGGATGCGGGGAACCCCTCTCCCTCATCCTTGATCCCAACGGGCAGGACGTGGTTGAGCCACCGGCCGTACTGCACGATCAGCGGGTCATCCAGCCCGTAGCGCTCGCGCAGGTACTGCTCGACTTTCTGCCGCTCTTCCGGCCGCATGTCGCCGGTCTCGGCGCGCATCATGGTGGTGACGCTGCCGGGTGAGAGCGCCATGATGAAGAACACCAGCATGGTGATCCCGATCAGAGTCGGGATCATCAGGAGGAGTCTTCTTGTGATGTAAGTGAGCATGGCCGGTTATCGCGTCCGCTGCGCCTCGATCGGGATAAACCACTCCAGGCGCGGATTAAGCCCGAGCTTCACCCTCTGCACGTTGCTGATGCGCTTGTCGACGAAGATCAGAGACTTGGGGAAGAACAGGAACGTATACGGCTGATCCTCATGGATGACCGCATGCGCTTGCTTCCAAAGCTTCATGCGTTCTTCCTCATTGACGGTGCGGCGAGCCTGCTCCAGCAGGCTGTCCAGTTGTGACGAGCGGTAGTTGATGAAGTTGTCACCATCCTGGATCGCCTGCGAGGAGTGGAACATCTGGAAGATGTCACTCTCGATGCCGGCCGTCCAGCCAAGGGTGACGGCCTCGAAGTTCTTGGTGTTAAGCCGCTCGATGAGCACGGCCCAGTCAAGCGGATCCGGCTCAAGGGCGATGCCGGCACGGGCGTAGGCATCCTTCATGAACAGCGCCTGCTTCTCATAGTTGACGCTGCCGGATGGGTAGGTCAGCTTGAAGCGGAATGGCACGCCCTCGGGAGACTCGATCACGCCGTCCCTGTCGCGATCCTCGAACCCCGCCTCGCGCAGGAGGGCAATGGCGCCGTCCGGGTCATACGGCAGCGGCTGAACCTCGGGGTTGTACTGCTTGCTGAGCGGATTGAACGGCCCGGAGGCGATGACGGCATAGCCGAGCATCACCTGGTCGATCAGCCGCTGGCGATCAAGCAGCATGGTCAGCGCTCTGCGGACGCGGACGTCGGCAAAGAGAGTGGGCTTTCCGCCACGAAGCTGGTTCCATGCCACATAGCGATAGCCGCCGACAGGGTTCTGGTATTCAAACGCTTCCGCCCGCGAGGTGACGGAAGGGTCCTTGATCATCTGCACATACTGGTCGGGCGTGGCGCTGAACAGGTCGGTATCACCATTCCTGAAGGCGGCCAGGCGGGCCGCGTCATTGGTGAAGATGCGCCAGATGAAGCGATCGATCGCGCCGCCTACACCCCAGTAGCGGTGATTGCGCAGCAGCTCCACCGTTTCGCCCGGTCGCCAGTTCTCGGGGTTGGGCAGGCGATAAGGGCCCGAACCAAGCAGCAGCCCGACCGAGTCATTGAATGTCTCCGGCTTGATCGGCTCATAGAAATGGCGCGGAAGGATACCGATGCTGGCCGCCAGTTCGAAGGCGTTGAAGTAAGGCTCGGCGTAGGTGAAGGTTACTTCGCGCTCGCCGGTTTTCTCAACGCTGCTGATGCGCGAGAGATACGCGCGATCGCGCGGGGCGTTGATCTGCGGGTTCATGGTGAACTGGTACGTGAAGACCACGTCATCGGCGGTAAGCGGGGTGCCATCAGAGAAGCTGACACCCTCGCGCATGATGAAGACCACCTGGATGGCCGGTGGGACGCTTTCGTCCTTCTGTATCTCTTCATCCGACTTGCCTTCCGCACGCAGTTTCTCGATGGCGGCGTCGCGCTCCCTGGTGCGGTCGTTGATCTTCCAGCTCTCAGCCAGGAGCGGTTGCCATTCAAGCGTTTCCGGGTCGCGGGTGGCGAGGCTCTCCAGCACGAATCCCTGCACGGTGGAGGCGTAGACATCGCTGGAGACCAGGGGAGTTAGCTTGCCGATATTGCTGCCGAAGGAGTCGATCAGCATGCCGCCCTCGGCGAAGTTGGGAAGCTGCCGGGCGGCGATCACCCGCGCGAATGGGTCATCAGCGGTGGCAGTTTTCGCCTGGCCGCGGATGGCCACGCCCGACTCGAGCGTACGCCGCATGGCGATCAGGTCGCGTCCCTGCTCCTCCAGCCGGGAGGAGATGGAGTCGAGTTTTCTCCACTGTCTATCCGACTGCGTCATTGCCAGCCATATCGATACAAGTATGGCCAGCAGCAGCACGATGATGATCAGATCCTTGAAGCCGAATCGATTTTCCATGGACGATCTCTTGTGCGCTCCAGCGCGTCAGTGGCCTTGTTACAGCTTCTCCTGTTCGCGCCTGGGGTCGAGAATGTCCCGCAGCGCATCACCCACGAAGTTGAGACTCAGCAATGTTAGTGCGAGCAGCGCACAGGGAACAACCAGCAGCCATGCTCGCGAGTTAACAGGATTCAACCCGTCGGCCAGGCCCTCGCTGGCCAGCAGGCCCCATGTTGGCATGGGCGGCTGAATTCCGATGCCCAGAAAACTCAGGAAAGATTCCTGCAGGATTGCCTGCGGAACCGTCAACGTGGCGTAGATGATTACAGGGCCGGCCAGGTTGGGCAGCACATGCCGCAGTAGGATGCGATAGCGCGGCAGACCCAGGGCGGCCGCCGCCTCCACAAATGGCTGAGATCGCAGCGAGAGCACCTGCCCCCGCACGACGCGCGCCATGGTCAACCAACTGACCAGCCCGATCGCCAGGAACAGCACCACTAGGTTGGCCGCCTGCGAGGGCATTAACCCCGCCAGCGCCGGCTCCAGCGCGATCTTTATCAGGATCACCATCAGCACATACGGCAGGCTGTAGAGCACATCCACCAGGCGCATAAGCAGGTTGTCCACCCATCCACCGGCAAAACCGGCCAGAAGCCCGACCGTCAACCCCAGCAGTACCGCCACGCCGGCCGCCATCACACCGATCCCCAGACTTATCGCCCCGCCTGCCAGCGCCCGCCCCAGCAGCGATCTTCCCAGCCGATCTGCACCCAGCAGTAGAGAGACGTCGCCGGTGGAAGGCTGAGCATAGGAGCGCGAGGTATCCTGATGGTCGAAGTACAGGCTGCTGGCCCGCTCGCGGCTGGTTGTCCAGGGAAGCGAACCCAGGCAGAGAATCAGCATCACCAGCAGGAACCCGCCGCCCCAGAGCAGCCTTCCCGACTCGCGGGCGCGATGCAGTGCCATCCGTCCCGGCGACACCGGGCGCTCGACGGGTGAGTGCAATGACTCGGCCGGCGCGACGCTCATTCGATGGTCTCCACCAGCTCGGCGGCCGCCGCGTTTGCCTTCACCTGCTCCGGCGATTTGCAGCCGGGAATCACGGCCGTCACCACCGGGTCGCGCAGGCACCACCCCAGCGCCCACTGCGCCATGTCGACACCCGGGGGCACTTCCTCTTTCGCTATCCGCTCCACTTCCGCCAGTTGCTGATCGATCTGCTCCTGCGTGCGTGCGGCACGCACATCGCCAGCCTGGAAGGTGGCGCCGCGTCTGTACTTGCCTGACAAAAAGCCGCTGGCCAGCGGTACGCGGGCGAGGACGCCGAGTTTCTGCTGCTGGCAAATATCGAAGACGGCTTCCGCCTTGCGCTCCAGACGGTTGTAGACAAGCTGCAGCGCCTCGACATTGGCCCACCCCGAGCGCGATGCCTGGTGAACCAGGTCGATGCCGTTGCTGATGGAGTTGCCAATGTGGCGGATCTTGCCGGCTTTCTTCTCCTTCTCGAGCGCATCGCGGAGTTCCTCGTTGTCGAACTCGCTGTCGCGGATGGAGTGGTATTGGTACAGGTCGATGTAGTCGGTCTTGAGCGCCTTGAGCGATGCCTCAAGCTGCTCGCGCATGTCGGCGGCGGTGCGGTCGTCGGAGCGCTTGAGATGACCGGTGAAGCGGTGGCCGAACTTGGTGGCGATGATCCACTTGTCACGTTCGCCGGCGATGGCCTGGCCGATGAGGGACTCGGAGAGGTGATCGCCGTAGCACTCGGCCGTGTCGATCAGGTTGATACCCAGGTCCCGCCCGGTGGCGAGGATCTGCCTTACCTCATCGCTGGTGAAGTTCTTTCCCCACTCCCCGCCGAACTGCCAGGTTCCGATGCCGATGACCGATACCTTCATGCCGGTCTTGCCGAGAGTCCGATACTTCACTTGCTTGTTCTCCTTTCCCCGTGCGATCGCGCGAATATGCGCGGTCACTCAGGCGGTTTTCTTCTCCTCGAGGTCTATGCGGGGATCGACCCACGCATAGGCGATGTCCACCAGCAGGTTCATGGTGAGCAGAATCAGTGAATACACCATTACAGTGCCGAGGATCAATGTCTGGTCGCGGTTTCGTACGCTGTTCACGAAGTGCTGCCCCAGGCCGGGGAGGTTGAACACCTGCTCAACCACGAACGAGCCGGTAAGCGTGGCTGCGGTGGCCGGCCCGAGGTAACTGAGCACCGGCAGGAAGGCGTTGCGCAACGCGTGATGGCTGATCACCCGCATGCGCGAGAGCCCCTTGGCGCGGGCGGTGCGGATATAGTCGCTTGAGAGCACCTCCAGCATGGAGACGCGCGTCAGGCGGGCGATATACGCCATGGGCATCAGCCCCACCGCGATCCCCGGGAGGATCACTTCCCGGAAGCTGCCAAACCCGCCCACGGGAAAGATCGGCCAGCGTACCGCAAACATCACCAGCAGCAGGGCGGCCGTCACGAATCCCGGCAGGGAGATCCCGACGATGGCGATGCCCAGCGAGAGCCAGTCGAGGGCGCTGCCGCGGCGAACGGCTGCCAGTGTGCCCAGCGCCACGCCAAATATCACCGCGAAAGTCAGCCCGAACAGGCCGATGGTCACCGATACCGGCAGCGCCGCCGCCAGTATGTCATTTACCGTCCATTCCTCGTAGTTGAAGCTGTAACCGAAATCACCGTTAACAATGATGTTGTAGGGGTAGTAGGCGAGGAACTCCCATGCTGAGGAGGCATGCATGCTCTGCTTGATTGCCTCCAGCACTTCCGGGGGGAGGTTGCGTTCGCCGCGATCGAAGGGCGAACCGGGGGCGACCCACGCCAGCGTGAACGTGATCAGGTACACCGCCGCGAGCGTCAGCGGGAACTGGAGCAGTCGCCAGGCAATGAACTTGAGCATGCGCCATTCGATTTTTGACCAGTCTGGTGAAGAATGGAAGAGGCGATGGCGGCGCTATTTATGGTTGATCCGCACCTGGCAGGGCCGGCGGAAGGCCTCAAGTGGCATCTCTGGAAGGGGCTATTGCCGAGGGTGGCTGGAGCAAGGCATGAGGCTTTACTATAATGGACCGCTTACGTGAGAGGTGGCGGACTAACGCATGATTGATACACAAGCATTAAGTGACAACATTCTGACGACGCAGCTCAAGAAGCTGGTTAACTGGGGACGGCGCAGTTCGCTTTGGCCGATGCCTTTTGCCACCGCCTGTTGTGGCATCGAGCTGATGGCGACGGGCGCCAGCCGCTACGACATCGCCCGTTTTGGTGCTGAGGCGATGCGCTTTTCCCCTCGCCAGTCGGACCTGATGATCGTCGCCGGGCGTGTGACACTGAAGGAAATGCCGGTTCTGCAGCACATCTGGCAGCAGATGAACGAGCCCAAATGGGTCATCAGCATGGGCGCGTGTGCCAGCACCGGCGGTGTTTTCGATGCGTACGCCACCATACAGGGCATCGACCAGTTCATGCCCGTGGATGTGTATGTGCC
>JAKORQ010000641.1 GCA_029777755.1 Planctomycetota bacterium | reverse complement strand
CGCCGCCGGCGCTCTTCTCACTCTCCTGCCACAGGTGGCAGTCATCATCGTGGGGACCGCCGTGGCGTCTTCCGGCGTTTTTGTGATGCAGGCCACCTCCTCCAGCCACATAGGCCACGCGGCACGCACGGCCAAGTCCGCGGCATCCGGCGTCTACGTCGGCTGCTATTACCTCGGCGGATCGGTGGGCGCTACCATGCTGGTGTTGCCCTGGCACTGGGGTGGCTGGATTGCCGTCGTTGGGTCACTGATATTGGTGCAACTACTGGTGCTGGTGATCACATGGCGGACCTTTGACCGGGTCTCCTCTCAGGAGCAGCCCATGCCCATCGAATGAGTTTGCACGTTCAATGGCAGAGCGTAGACTTGTGCCCACCATTCTACCAAGGAGACACGAGAGGAATGTCACGACAGGAAATCTGCAGGAGCGCATCGGCCAAGCTAAAGTCGGCCGCCGGGAATCTCAAGAGCAAACGTGCCGTAATCGGCATGGACGGTTTCGTTGACTCGATCATCGATGTGGTGGACAAGCGCGACAACTACCAGAAGTATTCGCGCATCTCCACCATCGAGGCTTTCGGCCAGAAGATCGTTGCGGCCGCCGGCAAGAGCGCCAATTACGAGTTCGTGGTGAAGCAGCGCAAGTTGGGCGGCAACGGGCCTATCTACGCCAATGCCCTGGCCATTGCCGGCATGGATGTGGACTACATCGGCGCATTGGGCGATCCCGAGCCGGACCCGGTATTCGCCGACTTTGCCACCAGGGCCCGCCTCTATTCACTGTGCGGCGCCGGCCTGACCGACGCCCTCGAGTTCGACGATGGCAAGCTGATGCTCGGCAAGCACACGACTCTTGCAGAGGTCAACTGGAAGACCCTGTGCGAGAAGGTTGGCCTGGAGAAGTTCATCGCCATGTGCGAGGCGGCCGACCTGATCGCCATGAACAACTGGACGATGCTGCCGCTGCTGGGCGAGATCTGGGCGCATGTGGCCAGCGATGTCCTGCCAAAGCTGTCGCAGCGCCATCGCCTGGTCTTCATCGACCTTGCCGATCCGGAAA
Source organism: Planctomycetota bacterium (assembly GCA_029777755.1). Classification (GTDB taxonomy): domain Bacteria; phylum Planctomycetota; class Phycisphaerae; order Tepidisphaerales; family Tepidisphaeraceae; genus CAIQIQ01. Next base: position 1,571 of record JAKORQ010000641.1, on the reverse strand, counting down.
AGCGCACTGCCCAGGACATCAAGCGCGACCTGGGCACCCTCACCTGCATGCAGAACCATGCCAAGGTGATGCTCGGCCTGAACCTGAAGGAAGCCGCCCAGGTGGCAACCGTCCTTGGGATCTGCCCGCCCGGCGACAATAACGATGAGATCGTGAAGGCTGCTAAAGGGATCCGCGAGGCGCTGAATATCTCGACTGTCGTGATCCACCCGCGCCGAGGTGCGGGCGCTGCCAACTGCACTTCGGCCGCCTGGTTTGATGGCCCGCTGGTCAAGCAGCCCAGGCTCAGCACCGGCGCAGGTGACAACTTCAACGCCGGCTTCTGCCTTGGTGAACTGGTCGGCTGCACGCTGGAGGAGAGCCTCGCCTGTGGTACGGCCGCCAGCGGCTACTACGTCCGCGAGGCCGGCAGTGCAACCGCCGCGCAGCTTGCCGAGTTCATCTACGATCTGCCCAGTCCTGAGTGCTGATAGGACGCGCCAGGTTAGGCGCAAAAAGAAGCCTCGGGATCATTTGATTCTGGTCTACGGTCGTACGCGCGGTATTCACCTACAGGTACGAATCAATGCCCAGAATCCGATCTCGGGGCTTCCCTTTACTTTTGGACTGCTGCGTCGCCGACTCAAGCAGTCTCATAGGCCAATTGCGCGCTCAACCTCATCAAGCGAAGTGATCCCCTCGGCGACAAGCTGGTAGCCATGGTCGATCAGCCGAGTGAATCCGGTCTTCTGGAGCGCCTCACGCATCGCCTGGCTGGATCGGTTGTGCAGGATGGCGTCGCGCAGTTCGTCGTTGGCGGTCAGCAGTTCAAATACTGCCCGCCGGCCGCTGTAGCCGGTTCCCATGCAGCGCGGGCAGCCACGCCGCAGGAACGCTTGCCTAAACTCCGGCACCACCGCCTGGATCTTCTCGATCTGGGCAGTGGGGAGGCGTGCGGGAACCTTGCAGTGCGGGCAGAGCTGCCGCACCAGTCGCTGCGCGACCACGAGGTTGACGCCCTGCGCCAGCATGTACGGCTCAACGCCAAGATCCAGCAGGCGGAAGATCGTGCCCACTGTATCACGCGTGTGCAGGGTGGAGAACACCAGGTGGCCGGTGATGGCCGCCTGCATGGCGATCTTGGCCGTCTCCGGGCCGCGAATCTCGCCGACGAGGATCACGTCCGGATCCTGCCGCAGCACGGAACGCAGCAGGGCGGCGAACGTGTTTCCCTGCTCGTCATTAACCGGCAACTGCGTCACTCCCGGCAACTGGATCTCCACCGGGTCCTCGATCGTGATGACGTTGCGCTGCCCGACATCCAGTGTGCGAAGCAGGGCGTAAAGCGTGGTCGTCTTGCCCGAGCCGGTCGGGCCGCAGACCAGCACCACGCCAGAGTCCATCTCGGTGGCGCGGATGACCTGCTCGGCGATTCGCTGCGGCATCTTCAGTTGATCGGCCCGCAGCGGGGCGCTCTTGGCATCGAGGATTCGAATCACCAGCTTCTGGCCAAACACCGAAGGGGCAAAACTGATGCGGTAATCCACGCGCCGGTCAGGCAGTCGCGAGGAGAAATGTCCCTCCTGCACGAT
>JAKORQ010000640.1 GCA_029777755.1 Planctomycetota bacterium | reverse complement strand
GGCTCGCCATTGGCATCCTTCCCCAGGAACAGCGGGATCGCCATCTTTGCCTGCGTCTCCTGGCTGGTGAGCTGCATCAGCTCCTTGAGGCGCACCTTTTCCTTCTCGGCGTTTGGCACCTCGATGCCGACGGTGTTCTTGCCAGGCACGGGCGCCACGATGCGCACGTTCACGGCTGCCAGAGAGCGTGCGATGTCGTTGGTCAGCGCGGTGATCTGCGAGACCTTGGTTCCCGGCGCCATGGTGATCTCGTACATGGTGATCACCGGGCCGGTATTTATCTCCACCACGCGGGCGTCGATGCCGAATTCGCGCAGAGACTGTTCGAGCACGACCGCCTTGTCCTGCACCAGCTTCTTCTGGCTCTCGGCATATCCATGCTCGGCGTCACACAGCAGGTTCCAGCCCGGCAGGGTGTACTCACCCAGCTCAGTGGGAGCCGGCGGGGGAATGGGGCCGGTTCGCCGCGGCTGGATCGTCCCGGGCATGCGCACGACGACCGTGGGCTTACGCTCCTCGACCTGCTTCACCTCGGCAGGATCAGGCACGGTGGCAGCTTCCGCCGGCGGGGGATCATTGTCATCCTCATGGGCAACGTCATAGGCTGCGGGCGCAGGCTCGGCCGGCTCGTCATATTCAAACTTGAACTCCAGCGCCTGCTGTGCGGGCTTGGGCGTATCCTCTTCATCTTCCGGGGCAACCACATCAAGCTGCGCCGCGATCTTGTGCTCATCCAGCTTCAGCGCCTTTTGTTCCTCGTCTGTCAGCACACGCGCCAGTCCGTCCGCATTTGCACTATCCTTTCTGCCGCGGCGCTTGTTCTCGTTGACCACCGGGACCTCTTCACGAGGCTCATTGCTGCGGCGCAGGAATGCAGGCATGCGGAAACGCGGCCTGGGCAGGGAAGGGGTGGCCTCGCGAGCCTTCGTCACCGCGTTGTTGACCAGGGCGGGGGTCATGGCCACCAGTTCATCCGCGCACAGCACCATTCCCACCAGGAACGACATCGCCAGGACGATATAGCTGCCGACGTGGCTCATATGGTTCTGGAGGAAGTTGGCGGCCGCGATACCCAAAATACCGCCATGCCCCTCAGGAAAACCGTTGCTTGACCCGGGCGAGAGCTTGTTCAGAGTGGCCGCGAACGCCACCGACACGAGCATCAGGCCGATGATTCGCAGCCAGACATCGGTCAGGCGATTCTTGAAGATGTACATCGCCAGCATGATCCCGCTGAAAAAGAGCATGAGGAAGATTCCCTGCCCCAGCAGGAAGTAGCAGTAGTACGCGAACCACGCGCCGATCGGTCCGCAGAGATTCTGGATCGGCGGATGCGGATACACGTGATGGGCTGGCCAATCATCCGCGTGGAAGCTCGCCAGCGACACCAGGAGAAACACCCAGGTGCCGACGGCAATAAACAGAAATATACGCCGGGCTACTCTAGCTCTGTCCATGATGCGTTACAGCGACTTTCGCCGCCGCCTCTGGTGATCCATCACCAACGCCGGGGGAGACTGAAGGGCGTGAAGGACACTGGTGTGCTTCGCGTCCGTTGTCCCCGTTGGAAGAAGCAGGCAAGAGTGAAATGAAGAATGAAGGCACCCGATGGTGCCCTCCTGATGCTTTCTTCGATCTTCCTCTTCCCTCTTCCTCGATCCTTTCTCTAGCTGCCTGTATGGCCGAAACCGCCTGATCCGCGGTTCGTGTCATCCAGTTCGTTTACCTCGACAAGCTCGACCGGCGGCACTCGCTTGATCACCATCTGGGAGATCCGCATACCGCGTTCGATCGTGAAGGGCTTGTCGCCGTGGTTTACAAGCGGGACGCAGACTTCGCCGCGATAGTCGCTGTCGATAGTGCCTGGCGTGTTGATCATCGAGATGCCATGCCTGCTCGACAGCCCGCTTCTCGGCCGCATCTGTGCCTCATATCCGTGGGGTAGCGCCATGGCAAATCCGCAGGGGATCAGGCGGATCTCACCCGGTTGCAGGACAACCGGCTCGCGTACTGCCGCCGCCACATCAAACCCGGCCGCGTGCTCAGTCATGCGCTGTGGCAATGGAAGATCGGCGCTATCGCCGACGCGTTTGATTCGAACGATGACAGGACCATCCATGTGCCGCTCTCCCTATGCGGATCCTTCCGCAATGGCTGAGGCCGATTATGACACCCAACCGGTGCTGAGGCAAGTGTAATTAAGTAAAGCAGAGCCGCGAAGTTACGGCGTATTTCCCGCTGCGTCGCCAATACTGGTCAGCTTTGCATAGTTTCGCATTGACAGCTTTGTTTGGTGCATTACCCTGCGATGCAACGTTTTGCCTTTCTTCGCAACTGTTTCGAAACGAGGGTTGAGATGGCACGTCACTTTCCCTTCCGTGGGCTTGGCGCACTGGCACTGGCAGGCTCGCTTGCTTCGGGGCTGAGCGCCGCAGAGAGCGCATCTGCGCAGCGCAAGTTGCTTAACATCCTTGATGCCAATTCGCTTTTGTCGATCGGTGGCTGGCAGGTCGACTCACTGAAGGCGGATGCGGCAAAGGACGTGGAGGCGAAGATCGGGTCGTCCGTGACCACCATCAGGGGAGTATCGCGCCGGCCGGGAGGAAAAGTGGATGTCTCGGCGTTCTCCGGTTCCCTGCCAGGCTGTGAGAAGATCTCAATCTGGATGTCGCCGGTAGAGAACGTGGACGCCTTCGGGATCCAGGTACGGGACGCCAAGGGCGAGGTGTTGCTTCAGACCGTGCCGGTGGACTGGAACGGCTGGAAGAAGGTTGAGATTTCCCCCACGGTAGGGGAGATGAAACAGGCGTATCCGCAGCAGGACCACGATGGAAAGGTGGATCTGCCGATTACCAGCGTCAACATCATCTGGTTTACCAAGTCGGCCGGGCCGACGGCGGTGCATGTGGACGAGCTGTCGGCCGTCGTGGAGGCTGGGGGTGATGGCCTGTCATTTGCGACGGCGGCAAGCCGCGTGATCGAGCCGGATCAACCCCTGAACATCCGGCTCATCGCCGAGAACCACAACGCCGCTGAGCAGCAGATCACGTTGCGCTACTCGCTTCAGGCGAATCCTGAATATGTGGAGCCGGTCATCCCCGACCCGGTGTTGGGATTCGATCATGCCCTGGGCGCCAAGTCGACGGTCTGGGTCAATGGTGAGGAGAAGGAGGGGGATTCAAAGCTCTGTGATGGCGATGAGTTTACGGCCTTTGAGACGCCCTGGGGGTCGGGCTGGAAGGAAGTGGTCGCCACCATAGACCTGGGGCAATCCCGCAACATCACTGCGATCCAGTGGCGTTCGGGAGATGCCAACTGGATCGAGAAGGTGGATGTATCGGTCTCCAGCGACGGGCAGACGTTTACGCCGGTGCAGGGGCTGCAGGGCTTTGTTATGAAGAAGAAGTGGGGGATCAACTCCATGCCCTGGCCGGGGCCGGTGGAGGGCCGTTATGTTCGCCTGCGTTTCCACAACGATGGCCAGGAGAGCAATGTGATACGCCTGCCGGTGTCTCTGATGATCTATGATGGCGTCGAGAATGATACCGTCGAGATGCCGCAGGTTGGCGAGCAGTTGGCTTCCGGCACGATCAGCGGCAGCGTCCCGGCGCGTGATTTTGCCGAGATTGCCGGCGATGCGGGCATCACGCTCGGGCCCGGGGCCTACCTGCTGGCGCAGGAGATAGAGGCGGCGGGACGAAAGCAGGTACGCGTCGAGCATCTGCTGGTGCTGCCCAATGACGAGGTCGACCAGAACCGCACCCGCCGCTTTGGTATCAACGGATCCAACATCGAGGAATGGATGGCGGAGAATCTCAAGCGCTGCGGCTTCGGCTGGATGCGCTATGAGAATGCCAAGTGGCAGATGTACATGCCATCGAAGGATCGCGTGGCGTTCGATGGCTCGGTTACACCCTGGCGCATCCCGTATGACCGGCTGCTGACGACATATCAGGCAAATGGCCTGAAGGTTCTGCCGTACATTTTCCAGCCGCCGGAGTGGGCCACGAGCGCCCCGCCGGACGTGAAGCGCAATCGCCACGGCTATCCGCCGAAGGATCCGGCCGACTACGAGGATGCGATCTTCCAGTTCGTCGCTCGTTTCGGGCGCAACCAGGTGGATCCTTCGCTGTTGAAGTCCGATGACAAGAAAAGCGGGCTCGGGCTGATCGATGCCGTCGAGCTTTGGAACGAGCCAAACCTTAACGACCCGGGCTGGGGGCCATTCGTCGGGCCGCTGACGCAGTATTTTGATGTGCTGCGAGCAGGTGCGCAAGGCGCTCGCCGCGCAGACCCGAATCTGCCGATCACCTCTTGCGGATTTGCCGGTATCGGGCTGGAAACGGTTGGTCTGCTGCATGAGCACAAGTATGCCGACGGCAAGACACCGCTGGATTTTGTGGACGTGATCAACGTGCACTTCTACAGCGGGCGCAGCGAGCCGGAGACGGCCGGGTGGGACCCGAACGTCGAGCGAAGCGGTCCTTCGATGGGCGGCACGACCTATCCCGAGCAGGTAGCCGACCTGGTTGCCTGGCGCGATCGCCTGAAGCCCGAGGCAGAGATATGGCTGACGGAAACGGGCAATGACGTCGGTGGGCCGATCGGGCGCACGGAGCGGCATCAGGCCGCAAAGCTCCCGCGGACGATCATGATTGCCTTGGCCGAGGGGATGGAAAAAGTCTTCATCTACCGCGAGGCCGGGTCGAACCCTACCCAGCATGGTGGCGCGGGGTTGCTGCGCAACGACCACAGCATCCGCCCCGCGTGGGTGACGGTGGCGACCATGATCAGGCAGTTGCAGGGATTCGATGGAAGGGCGCTGCGCATCCCGACGGATGATTCTGAAGTGTGGATCTATCTCTGGCAGGATGATCAGCGCAAGGTGATCACTGCGTGGACGATTTCGGAGACGCAAACCCGGCCGTTGGGCATCGAGTTTGGCAAGGGTGAAGTGTGCGATGCCTTCGGGCAGAAGAAGCAGATCGGCTCAACGAGCGATCTGCAGATAGGGTATTTCCCTCGCTACATAACCATCACCGAGCCTTCGCCGGAGTTTGCCCGGATCGTGAGCGATGCCCAGGCGAAGCAGCAGCAGCGCAAGGCCGAGTATGAGCGGCTCAGCCAGGTCCCGATGAAGCTGTTTGACTTTGGCACCCGCGAGCATGTGGGAATGCTCAAGGGTTTTGGCGCACCGCGGCGCTTCCAGGTGGTGACGAAGGACGACCTGTGGGATGGGCAGTCCTCCTTTGGCTTTGCCCAGGCGCCGGCCGGCGAGGATGATCGCCGTTGGATTGCCAATTCCCTGGAGCGCGACGGTTGCCGCGTGGCGGCCAACAATCCGTTCAAGTTCTCGCTGGAACCGGGAAGCTATACCCTGCGGCTGCGGGTGACTGCAATCAATGAGATGCAGCCGCAGACGATCACTGTGAAGTCGGCCGGCGGCACTCAGCAGGTCGAGGTGAGCAGGGAGAATCCGGTTGCTGAGCTGACGATTGCGGGCGGAAACGAGCCGGTGGAAGTGTCGGCCGACAGGTGGGCGATCTTCCGCTGGATAAGCGCGATCCCGGTCGACGTGGCACGCTCGCGACAGTGAGTGTCGCCTGAAGGCAGGAAAGAGAACGCTTCTCGTCGGGCTATCCCGGCGAGAAGCGTCCTTGTTTTTGGCATCGGTGTTTGCCGATCGCTCAGCTACAGACTGACGATCGGCTTGAACCCGCCAAAGGAAATTCGCTTGACGTTGAACGGCAGATCATCCTTTGGAATTGTGTCCATGCGGGGATCCTTCATCACCTTGGCATTGACGCTATCGCGGTGCTTTCGGTTCCTGAAGACAACGTAGGAGAACAGCACTGTCTCGCCAGGCTTGATCTTGGCCAGCTTGGGGAAGGGCGTGCCAAAACCGACATCCAGATCGTCAGCAACGCACTCGCGGTATTCCAGTGCGCCATGCTCGCGCCAGATCTTGCCGCAGAAACGGGCGATCTTCCGGTACTGGTCGACCTTGTCGGCCGCGATCGGGATGACGTATCCATCTACATACATGCAGGTCTCCTTGTATGCTGCGGCGGAAGTCAGCTACCGCCTTTCCTGGAAGAGGTCTTCTTCGCCGCGCCGGGGCTGGCGAGTTCCACGAAGCGCCTGGCCATCCGCGGGCCGCGGGCCTCGTCCTCATGTTTGAAGAATATGTAGGCGTCATCCCAAGCCTGTGACAACACATTCTTCGCCTTGCTCTTGAGCTCCGAGTCTGAGTATTCCGGGAGGCGCAGACGCAGGTATCCCCAGTTGGCCGTGGCAACGAAGGGGATATCAAGGTCGTTCTCGGCCTCGGCGATGCAGAGCGCCGCGTTGTGCTGCCGCAGGGAGTTGAACACGTCATCGTCAAACCATGACTGGTGGCGGAACTCCATCGCCACGCGCACATCTCCGGGAAACTGGCCCAGGAAAGCGTCCAGCCGCGACACATCCTCCTTCATGTTCGGCGGTAATTGGAACAGCAATGCTCCAAGCCGCATGTGCAGCACCGACGACACCGCCAGCAGCCGCACTACAGCGTCCTCGACATTGTTCAGGCGGCGCATGTGCGTGATGCTCTGCGATCCCTTGAGCACAAAACGAAACTCAGGCGGTACCTGGCTGGCCCAACTCTCCAGTAGCCCCGGCTTGGGCATCCGGTGAAAGGTGTTGTTGATCTCCACCGCGAGAAACTGCGAAGAGCAGTAGGCGAGCATTGCATCGGCGCGGATCTTCTCGGGGTAGAAACTGCCTTTCCACTCTTTGTACGAGAAGCCGCTGGTGCCTACGTACAGCTTCATTCTCGCTCCTTCCTGCCAGCAGTTTCATCGAGCGGCCAGCAGATGCTCAAGGCGATCCAGGCTCTGGCTCCAGCCCTCGCACATGCCAAGCTTGAGAAAGGTGTCACGGATGGCTTGTGTCTCGAAGGTGATCTGGATGGTGAGCTTGGTCTTGGCGGCCAGTTCCTCAAACCAGACATTGGCCAACGACAGCAGCGTCGGCCGGGGAAGCTCACGATCTCGTCCGGGGTTGAACATGTCGTGCCATTCCTCGGGATTCTCCGAGCAGTCCATGGTGAAGGTCATTCTTTCAGGTGGGATGATTTCGCGGAACTCACCCTTGAGCGGATAGTCTGTGCCATCGGGACTGCGCATGACGATGCGGTATTGGCCGCCGGTGCGGCAGTCCACACGGCAGACAGGATTGCTGAATCCTTCCGGTCCCCACCAGTGACACAACCGCGCCGGGTCGGTCCAGGCCCTGAAGGCAACCTCTCGCGGGACGGGAAAGACCCGTGAGATAATGAAATCGCGCTCCGCCGATGCCGAGGAATGCGGCGCGCCCGAACCGCCAGTCTGCAGTGACATGGTCCTCCTCCTCATCCACTTGCGTGCCAGATGATCGATGATAGGCCATTTCTCAATGGGCAACCTTGTCGTGCGCGATAGCTGCGCATGTCCCTTGAGCCATCAAGCGAATATGATCCCCACGAACGTCACTCGACCAGCAGGGGCCGCAACGGAGATACGTGATGAGAGAGAGAACCTGCCTGCGATTCGCAATCGCATCCGCGATGATCATGATCTGTTCGCTTGCACCGGCGCAGCAGCAGCAAGCCCAGCTTAAGCAGGAGGATTACGCCTGGGAAAGCGTTACGATCAAGGGTAACGGCTTTATTAATGGCATCGTCTTCAGCCCGGCACAGAAGGGCCTGGTCTACATTCACACCGACATGGGAGGCGCTTACCGCCTTGATGTCGACCTGAATCGTTGGGTCTGCCTCACCGACTGGATCAGCTTCAACGACTGGTCGCTCAACCAGCTTGGCATGGAGACGCTGGCGGTGGATCCCACCGATGCCAATCGGGTGTATGTTGGCGCCGGTACTTACATGGGACCAAGCGCCGTGCTGCGCTCAAGTGACCAGGGGCGCACGTGGGAAAGAACGAATGTGCCCTTTGCCATGGATGGCAATGGTTCAGCACGCAACGCAGGGGAGCGAATGATGGTCGACCCAAACTCCCCCAACATTCTCTTCTACGGCACCCGCGATCAGGGGTTGTGGAAAAGTGAGGATCGGGCTGCCACATGGAAGCGCGTCGAGAGCTTTGATGCCGTCGGCGGGGCCGAGCCGCCCATGCGCAAGGCGGGCATCACCTGGGTTCTGTTCGACAGGAGCAGCTCGCAGCCGGGGGAACCTACTAAGATCATCTACGCCGGTGTCATGACGCTGGAGGACGCCAAGATCTTCCGCAGCACCGATGCGGGCGCAACCTGGGTAGCCATCCCCAATCAGCCGGGCGGCGATCTCCTGCCGACCCGCGCGGCGATTACTCCCGATGGCCAGGCCATCTATCTCACCTATGTGGTGGGACAGGGCTTCCCCGGCCCGCACAATGTAGTTGGCGGGGCGGTCTATAAGGTCACCGCGCCTGCATCAGACGATCCGCAGTGGACAGACATCTCTCCATCCAAAGGCAAGTTCGGATGGTCGGGTATGGCGATTCATCCGCAGGATCCGCAGACGGTCCTGGTAACGGTACTCAATCGTTACAACCCTACCGATGACATCTATCGCAGCACCGACGGCGGGCAGACGTGGAGTCCCCTTAACGTTGATGCCAGTCGTGACGATTCCCCGGCTCCTTACGCGAAGCACATGGGAACCCACTGGCTGGGAGACATCCAGATCGATCCTTACGACCCTGACCACGCGATGTACACGACCGGCTATGGCCTGTACGCCACGCGCAATCTGTCAGATTCAGAGCCGAAGTGGGTGTTCTTCAATGAGGGGTTTGAGCAGACGGCCGTTCTCGATCTGGTCAGCCCGCCATCCGGCGATGTCTATCTGCTCAGCGCCATCGGCGATCGCGACGGCTTCCGCCACGAGGATTTCTCGGTTTCGCCGGCCAACGGACATTTCGGCAGTGCCCAGAAGATGACCATGGGCACCTGCCGCGAGCTGGACATCGCGTGGCAGGATCCTCGGATCGTAGTTCGCGTCGGCAATCGAGTGCAGTACTCGCATGACGGCGGTATCACGTGG
>JAKORQ010000639.1 GCA_029777755.1 Planctomycetota bacterium | reverse complement strand
GGGCGAGGAGTTGCGCGAGCAACTGGCCGAGGGCAGGATACATATTGCCGTAGGCACACAGGCGCTACTGGGCGAGGATGTGATGCTGCCAAAGGTCGGGCTGGTGGTGGTGGACGAGCAGCACAAGCTGGGTGTGCGACAGCGGCAGATCCTTCAGCAGAAGGGCATCTCGCCGCACTACCTGGTAATGACGGCCACGCCGATCCCGCGAACTCTGGCCCTGTCGTATTTTGCCGATTTCGCGATCACGACGATCACGCATCTGCCGCCGGGACGTCGGCCGATCAAGACCGTATGGTTTGGCCAGAACGAGGCGCCGCTGGCGTATGCCCGATTGCGCAATGAGGTTGAGGCCGGGCGGCAGGCGTACATAGTGGTGCCCAAGATTGACGAGGGGGATGATCCGGAGCTTAAGAGCGTCGAGAAGCATCTGCAGGAGTTGCGCGATGGGCCGCTGGCCGGCCTGTCGCTGGACATGCTGCACGGGCAGATGTCGCCGGAGGAGAAGGCTTCGGCTATGCTTCGCTTCCGCGATGGGAAGACGCAGGTGCTGGTTGCCACCACAGTGATCGAGGTGGGCGTGGATGTACCCAATGCCACGGTGATGCTGATTGAGAATGCCGAGCGATTCGGCTTGTCGCAGCTTCATCAGCTTCGCGGGCGCGTGGGACGCGGGGCGCATCAGTCGTACTGCCTCCTGGTTGGCGATGCCATCACCGAGGAGGCAGCGCAACGCCTGCAGACCCTGGTGGAGCACTCCAGCGGTTTTGAGGTGGCAGAGATCGACCTCAAGCTGCGCGGCCCGGGCGATTTTTTCGGCACGCGACAGCATGGCCTGCCGCAGTTCAAGCTGGCGGATATTGCCGGGGAGCTTGAGATGCTGCAGATTACCCGCGAGGATTCCCTGGCGCTGCTGGATGCGGATCCGCAGTTGCGCGATCCAGCCCATGCGGCATTGAGAGAACGGATTGTTGAACAGTTTGGCAATACTCTGGAGTTGGTACAGGTAGGTTGAAACATGGCAATGGCGATGCAGCCGCAGTCGTACGACAAGAAGGCCTGGCTCTATGCGAAGCACCGCTGGGACTATCCCAAGCCGGCCATCGATCAAGTGCTTGCGACGACTGGCATCGGCGAAGATTCAGTAGTGGCTGACATTGGCTCAGGAACGGGTTCGCTGGCGCGGCATTTTCTGCCGGTGGCAAAGCGCGTGTATGGAGTCGAGCCGGTCTTTGAAATGCGCAAGATTGCCGATGACCAGCTTGCCCCCAATCCCAACTTCAAGGGCGTGCGCGGGTCTGCCGAGGAGACTACCCTTCCGGATGCCAGCGTCGACCTGATCACGGTTGGCCAGGCGCTGCACTGGTTTGACCCCAGCAGGGCGGTGCCGGAGTTTCGCCGCATATTGAAGCAGGACGGATGGGTCGCCGTGCTGCGTTACAGCATCGTCGAGGAAGAGGTGGCAAAAGCTATAGAGGAGCTTCATCGTGACTACCCGCCGCCGACCGCGCCGATCAACGCTCCCGTGGAAGCGTTTCTCGATGCAGGGACGATGAAGAGTTTCAGCTATACGATGCCTCGCCGAGAGGACCTGGAGCGCTTCGTCGGCGCGCAGCTATCGTCATCAGGCGCGCCGGTGGAGCGGGACGAGCGCTTCCACGATTTCCGCGACCGCGCTCACTCGATCTTCGACCGCTTCGCCAAGGATGACCTGCTCATTCTGACGCAGAAGACGGAACTGTTCATCGGCCGGCCCGTCGCCGGATAGGGCAACGGTACGATCAGGATACATCGAGGCTGGTTCCTGCAACTGCATGCAGGAACCAACTTCTTTTATGTCCTTTCCGTCAACCTGCGCCTTGCTGGGTCGTTATGACCATGCACGGCAACAGCTACGCCATGGTGATCGACACGCCGATCCTCGAACTTCTGCGGGTAACACCGGACACTCCGTTTGAGATCATGACGGATGGGCAATCGCTGGTACTCACGCCCGAGCGCTCCGATGAGGAGCAACGGAGATTTCAGGAGGCACTGGTAGAGATCGCAGACCTTTTCCGGGGTGATCTACCGTCACCGGATAGCAAGCATCGCTTGCATCTTCAGATCACCAGTGCTCGCATCTCAGGTTCGCCTTCTTACTCGTCGTTTACCGCCGTCCCATCGTTGCGTCGTGGTGAAAAGGGATGTCTCAACGCCAGCAAGGCGCTACGCCTGAGTGGCAAGCATATCCCGTGTCACCGCGTGCTGGAGCTTTTCTCCATTAAGGAAGCGGCGGATCTCGCCGATGGTCAGTCGGCCCATGCCCTTGCAGGCCTGGTTCATGGCGCCGGCGATATGCGGCGTGACGATGATGTTCGGATTCTTGCGCAGCGGAGAGTCGGTTGGCATTGGCTCGGGGTCGGTGACGTCCAGCATCACATACAGCGGCCGGCGGGCGCACTCGGCCACCAGTGCCGCCTCGTCGATCAGCGCCCCGCGCGACGTATTGATTAGCACCGCGTGATCGGGCAGCAGTGCCAGCGTGCGGGCGTTGAACATGTGCCGCGTCTCAGGGATGCTGGGGGCGTGGATCGAGACCAGCTCGCAGCGGCAGGCCTCCTCAAGCGACACCTTGATCACACCGAGTTCCCTGGCGGCCGAGTCTGAGAGATACGGGTCGTAGCAGAGAATCTCCAGGTCGGGATATCCCTTAAGCAGCTTGATGACCTCGCGTCCAACCCGCGATGCCCCGATGATCGACAGCCGCATCGCCTCCAGCTCGCGCACCACTGCCCGGCGGCGCTCGATTTCCTTCTGGTCGGCCTTGTTGTAGGCGTCCGCCAACCATGGAACCTGCTTGAGCAGCGAGACCATCATCGCCACGGTATATTGCGCCACCGGCACGGCATTGGCCGCCGCCGACGTGGTAACCACGATCCCGCGATCATACAGCTCATCTGAGACGATCCCTTTGACCGTCCCGGCCGTGTGCGCCACCATCCGCAGGTCGGGAGCTTTCGCAAGCAGGGCGGCATCGAAGCGGGGAGAACCCCAGCCGGTAACGGCAATCCTTGCTCCATCGAGCAGGGCCGCGAGGGCGGCCGCGTCATTCAGATTCACCGGGCCAGCAACATTTCCCAGCGACTTGAGCGTTTCCAGGTCGCGGGGCGTGAACATCCTGTTTTGAATGTTTTCGCTGATGACCAGTGCGATCTTGACGTCTTTTGACATTGCGGCTCCTTCTTCCTGCTGATGGTCGACAACTTATACCACGATGTCGCCAACACTCCAGTGGGGTTGGTGCGTTGACAGTTTCCGCCGGTGGGCGTACTCAGTACCACATGCACGTTCTCTACGTACATCAGAATTACCCGGCTCAGTTCGGGCATATAGCGCGTTTTCTCACTCATCGCCTGAAGTGGGATTGCACGTTTGTGACCGCCAGGGCTGAAGTGGCGAACGTGAACGACGGCGTCCGCAAAGTCATCTATCGCGTCACCGGCGGCGCGACCCAGCGGACCCACTACTGCAGCCGTACCTTCGAGAACGCCGTCTGGCATTGCGATGGCGTGTATCACGCGTTGAAAAGTCGGCTGGATATCAGGCCCGACCTGATCGTCGGGCATTCCGGGTTTGGCTCGACGCTGTTCCTGCGAGAGCTTTACCCTAACACGCCGATCATCAACTTCTTTGAGTACTACTACCACCCACACGGCGAGCACACCGACATGGATTTCCGGCACGACCTACCCTGGTCGTCATCGGACATGACCTACCTGCGTTCCCGCTGCCGCAATGCCATGATCCTGCTGGACCTGCAGAACTGCGACGGCGGCTATACCCCGACACTTTTCCAGAAGTCGCGCTTCCCTCGCGAGTATTATCCCAAGCTGCGCGTGATCTTCGATGGTGTCGATCGGCAAATCTACCACTCGTACAAGGACCAGCTCCGCCCGCCGGTCGCCAGCCGCCAAGTGCGCACCATCGCCGGGGTGGAGATCGGGCCAACGACTCGCGTGGTGACGTACGTCAGCCGCGGCTTCGAGTCCATGCGCGGCTTCGACATCTTCATGAAGGCGGCCAAGCTGATCTACCAGCAGTACCCGGACGTGAAGTTCATCGTGGTCGGCGAGGATCGCGTTGCATACGGCGGGGATACCCAGCACACCGACGGCAAGACGTTCAAGGAGTGGGTGCTTTCGCAAGACCAATACGACATGGACAAGTTCGCCTTCGTCGGCCGGCTGCCGATGGGCGAACTGGGGAGATTGCTCGCCAGCACGGATCTGCACATCTATCTGACCGTCCCGTTCGTGCTCTCGTGGAGCATGATGGACGCGATGAGCTGTGGTGCGGTCGTGCTCGCGTCAAACACGCTGCCGGTGATGGAGATGATCCAGGATGGCCGAACGGGCCTCCTGGCCGACTTCTTCTCTCCGGAGCAGTTTGCCGAGAAGGCGGTGCATGTACTGAAGGATCCCGATGCCTTCCGCCAGATAGGCAGGGAGGCCGAATCGCTTATCGAGGATCGTTACAGCCTGGAGGCCGTGCTTCCTGCGATGATGCGGATGTACGAGGAGGCGGCCAGCGGCAACTTCCGTCCGGCGCCTTCGGAAGATCCTCTGGAGATGCTGCCCAGGAGAGCGGCCGCCCCGCGTCCTGAGCAGCGCAGCCCGTTCTTTGGGTAAGGCTGTCGGGTTTTATGCGCCAGGAGATTCCTTCAGAACCTTCGGCCGGCGCAGGTCCATCGACTTCCACAGGCATACCAGGGTGATGGTTATCAGTGCCCACCCCATACCCGGGTGCGTCACCCGCACGTACTGAAACAGACGAGCGCCGAAACCGGGTTCCATGGTATCGGCCAGGAACAGGGCATGTTGGCCGGCGCCCAGCATCCCATGAAGTACCGGCAGAACCGCGATAAGGGCGATGGCGATATGCATCATGGTCCAGCCGAATCCCATCGCGATGACGCAGGCGCTGGCGATGGCCGGATACAGGACATAGCGCTCATGGATCTGGGCAGGGAAGGTGACGAACAGCAGCCAGCAAGTGGCGGCCGCCAGCAGGAATGCCGGGTTGCGCCGACGGTAGTGGATGCCCATGGCGATAGCGCACATGACCGAGCCGATCACGAAAATGCTGCGCAGCAGGGCCTTCCACGTCACCTCGTAACTCCAGAGCCAATCAGGACAGGTGAAGGCAACCAGTGACGGTCTATTAACCTGGAACTGTGGCAGGATGGCGGCCAGATTACTTGGCGCACCCATCACCATCGCCTGGTAGTGGTCGCTACCCCAGAGGATCCCGATCTTCAGCCAGTTCCAGCTCGCATCCGACAGCAAGGCGGTTGACCAGATGGCAACGACAAGACCCAACGCCGGCAAAGTGAGCTGGTGTCGCCAGGGCAGCTTCTGCGCAAGTATGTAGACGAGGATCGCCGCAGCACCGCCGATGGCCGCGCCGATCAGCCATGCCGCGATCAATCCTGCCATGGTGCATACTGCCACTACGATGGCAGCCGGCGCTATCCACCAGAACCAGCGGATATTCCCGGCCCGGGGTCGCGCGATCCCCAGCAGCCACGGAAGCAGCCCGGCTAGGCCGAACCACACGATTTCCGACCGAGCCGGTGAATGACCCTTGTGCATTGCAAACGGCGTCATGATCACGCCGGCCGCGAGGAGAAATCCGATGAGAAACCTGACCGCGGCCAACGGTCGGCCGGCCACAATCGGCCAGATGGCCAGTAGCGGCACTCCAACCAGCGTTTGCCCCTTGAACAGCGAGCCGATCGCGATTACCACGCCTGCCAGCACCCAGGCATTGCGACAGGCCAGGAACAGTGAGGTGAGGAAGAATGCCGGGACAGCGATGTCCCACTGGGGCCAGCCAAACCCCACCAGCATGGCCGGTGGACTTAGCCATACGAGCGCCGCCCCAATGGCACTGGCGATCAATCCCGTGTGAAATGTGGGATTGGCGTCGCCCAGCCGATGCTTCGCCTGCCAACGTCGCGCAAGATGTACAAGCCCGAAAGTTGCGGCGGCGGCCATCGCCAGCAGCACTTCATTCATCAGCAGCAGGGGGCTGTTGAACTGGCGCGTGTTCTGCCAGTCTTTCACGTCTGGGAACTTTTCGCTGGTCCAGCGGTACCAATAGTGGGCCATGGCCAGCCGGAGGGGCGGGTAATCCAGCGAGTAGTCAATCCTGCCTTCGCGATTCTTTCGCGAGGTGGCAGCTACCTTGTCGTAGGTATCCCACAACCCCACCTCCGCAGACCGTCTGCCCTGGTTGTAGGCGTTGGTGATGTCTCCCCTGAAGCGAATCGGTTCGGTGGCGTCCCATGTCTGGTGGTGCAGATGCGCTCCCCAGATTGCCGCGAGAATCAGTATAGTGGCCGAGATCAACGTCGAGCCAATTCCGACGAACGAGCCGGTCACACCAGGTTTTCCCGGCGGCCGGGTGCGCATTTCCCGGGTCGCCATCAGGTCGCAATCCGCATCCATTGACAGTATTACCGGCCAGGGCGGTTATAGTTGGCGCTGGTCGCAGGCTGCGGTAAAACTGCATCTGCGGGCATGGGAAAACCCGGACGACTGCCTCAGGGTGTTTGATCGTAACTATTGATAGAGTTGGACTTGCAGCGTCTAATCGGTACATTGCTCCAGCACAAGGAGATGTGATTGCTGCGCACCTGGCTCAATAGTCTATTCGGAATGGACATGGGCATCGACCTGGGTACCTGCAATACCCTGGTCTGTGTCAAAGGGCAGGGGATCGTTCTTAACGAGCCCTCTGTGGTGGCGGTGCACAAAAGTACCAACCAGGTCCTGCAAACGGCATCGGGACCCGCCGTGGGGCATGTTGCCAAGGAGATGCTTGGCAAGACGCCCGGCTCCATCAGCGCCATCCGTCCCATGAAGGACGGCGTGATCTCTGACTTCGAGATCACCGAGGCGATGCTCTCCTACTTCATCAAGAAGGTGCATGGCGGCAAGACGTTCGTGCAGCCCCGTGTCGTCATTGCTATCCCATCCGGCATCACCGGCGTGGAGAAGAGGGCGGTTTTCGTGTCAGCGCAGAATGCCGGCGCAAGCAGGGTCTACCTGCTCATGGAGCCGATGGCGGCCGCCATTGGTGCCGGGCTGCCTATCGCCGAGCCGGTGGCGAACATGATCGTCGACATCGGCGGCGGTACCACTGAGGTGGCGATCATCTCGCTGGCCGACATCTCCACCAGTACGTCCATCCGCGTGGCCGGCGATGATTTCGATGCCGCCATCATCAACCACGTGAAGAAGACGTACAACATGGCGATCGGCGAGCAGACCGCCGAGAAGATCAAGATCGAGATTGGCTCGGCCGCCCCGTTCGCTGAGAAAGAGCCGGCCATGGAAGTGCGCGGGCGGGATCTCATCAGCGGCTTGCCGCGCAAGACCATCGTGACGGCCGCCGAGATCCGCGAGGCTCTGCAGGAGCCGGTGAGCCAGATCGTCGAGGCGGTGGTAAAGACGCTGGAAAGGGCCGAGCCGGAACTGGCGGCCGACCTGGTCAACAACGGCATCATGATGGCTGGCGGTTCGAGCCAGCTGCGTGGCCTGACACAGGTGATCGCCAATGCCACGGGACTGGAAGTAAAGCTCGCCGACGATCCGCTGACTTGCGTCGCTCGCGGTACTGCGATCTGTCTTGAGAACCTTGAGACACTCAAGGAGGCCATGGAGTCCGACGAGAGCGAGTTCTAGGTGCTGCGATACGAAGGCACTGAGGGGCACAGTAGAGGAGGTTGGTCCGACCCGCGGGATTCCGAGACGGCCGAAGTGGGAGATTCGATGTTCGCCGCATGACACTGATCGGGCCACTCTTTGCCTGCGGGCGGCAATCCCTACAATGCCACGCCATGTCGAAAGCTGATCTGCCCGAGGAGGGCTGGAACCAGGAACTG
>JAKORQ010000638.1 GCA_029777755.1 Planctomycetota bacterium | reverse complement strand
TCCAGCGCCACGTCGAGGCCGATCTTGTTGCGATGTTTGAAGCAGTCCACCACCGTCTTGGCCACGCCGTAGACCCGCAGCTTGGCGCCATCACGGACCACTTCCTCGACGCCTGCCGTGTAGGCCTCGCCCGTGAACTGCACCATCTTGATCGGGGGATGGTCGAGCCGGGGGGCATGACTGCCCCGTGGCATGGCGATCCAGACCTGGCGGGGCAGTTGGGTCGTCAACCCGTGGAACTGCAGTGCCGTGAGCAGGCAGAACACGGTCTGCGGCACCTTGGTGGCGATGGTGACCAGGCCTTCATGCTCCGACCCGTGGGCGTCGGGTAGCCGGTAAAGGCCGCGACCCACCCTTTCCAGCTGGCCAGCGGCGGTCAGGCGCGTCAGGACAACCCGGGGTGCATCGATGGTGACCAGATCGCTGGCGCGCAGCAGTCCTTTCTGGTTGGCCAGATCGAGCACGCGCTGGGTGTGGGTGTCGGAGAGCATGGTGCGAGTTTGTTCCTTTATTTCGTCGAATTCAATGGATCGAAGAAAAAATGGAACAGGCGGTTCGTCGGGCACGGCTCAAAGCGGGTTGTTGTTCCTGGGGTATCGCTGTCAGGAAATCAATCGGGCCAACTCGTCGCCTTCTAAGGCGGGAGAAGGAGTCCAGGAACTCGCTTGAACTCTGTCCATGGAATGGATACGCTATGGATATGAAATGCAAGGTTCTGCCATGACGATGCACATCAATTTGTCTCCCGAGATGGAAACCTTCATCAAGGGCAAGGTCGCGGGCGGCTTCTACGGCAACGCGACCGAGGTCATCCGTGACGCCATCCGGCGCATGCAGGCCGAGGATGATCGGACCCAGGCTTGGCTGGCTGCGATCCGTGCTGGCGATGTGGAGCTGGAGCGGGGCGAGGGCATCCCGTACACAGCCAAGGCCCTGGACGCCATCACCAAAGCGGCGCTGGCCGGCATGAACAGCGGCCAGCCGATGGATCCCGATGTCCTCCCCTGAGAAACCCCGCCGGATCGTCCTGTCGCCCAGGGCGCGGCAGGACTTCATCGACATCCTGCGCTACACCGGTGAGCATTGGGGCCAGGGGCAGTTGCACACCTATCGCGACAAGCTCAACGAG
>JAKORQ010000637.1 GCA_029777755.1 Planctomycetota bacterium | reverse complement strand
GAATTATTATCAGCCCAAGACAACATGGGTAGGGCCGATTACGCACATAAATAGGAAACACAACTGATCGCCCTGCCCGATGGCAGGGCGATTTTCGTTGGCAAAGGAGCCGCTACACATGGCCAGACGCATCGAGGTTTACGATACCACCCTTCGCGACGGTACTCAGGGCGAAGGTTTCAACCTCTCCCTTCAGGACAAGCTAGTCATCGCGCAGAAGCTCGATGAGCTGGGCGTTGACTACATTGAAGGCGGCTATCCGCTCTCCAATCCCAAGGACGAGAGCTTCTTCCGCGAGATCCGCAACATGTCCCTGAAGCATGCGAAGGTCGCGGCCTTTGGCATGACCCGCCGGCGCGGCATGAAGGCCGAGGATGATCCCGGCATGAAATGCCTGCTGGATGCCCAGTCGCCGGTCGTCACTATCGTCGGCAAGACCAGCGACTACCAGGCACGCGTCGTGCTCAATGTCACGCTCGAGGAAAACCTGGCCATGATCTCCGATTCCGTTCGGCTGATGTCGTCGGCCGGGCGAACGGTGGTCTACGATGCCGAGCATTTCTTCGATGCCTATCGCGCCAATCCCGAGTATACCATCCGCACGCTGGTGGCGGCCGAGGAGGCCGGCGCATCGGTGCTGACCCTCTGCGACACCAACGGCGGCAGCATGCCTGAGTTCATCGCCCAGGTGGTCGAGGACGTACGCAAGCATGTAAGCGCCAGGATCGGCATCCATCCGCACAATGATTCCGGCGTCGCAGTAGCCAATGGTCTCGCTGCCGTGCGCGCCGGGGCGGACCACGTGCAGGGAACCATCAACGGAGTCGGCGAGCGCTGCGGCAACATGGACCTGATCCAGGTCATCGCCAATCTCCAGCTCAAGTACAAGCTCGATTGCCTGAAACCTGGCAAGCTCAAGCAGCTCACCGAGGTATCGCGCTTCGTGTACGAGGTGGCCAACATCAATCCTCCCACCAATCAGCCATACGTGGGCGCATCTGCTTTCGCCCACAAGGGCGGCATGCACGTGCACGCGGTACAGAAGGACGTCTCCACCTACGAGCACGTGAAGCCCGAGCAGGTAGGCAATACCCGCAAGATCCTGGTGAGCGAGATGTCCGGCCAGAGCAACATCCTCGCCAAGGCCGGCAAGAAGTTCGACATCGCCAACAACAGGGAG
>JAKORQ010000636.1 GCA_029777755.1 Planctomycetota bacterium | reverse complement strand
GGATCTCCTCGGTCCTGAAGCGGTTGCGCATGGAGGGGACATTGCCGGTGATGGCGCAGTCACCCAGTGCCACGACGCACTTGCTGTTCTTGCGAATGACCTTGAGCTTGTGAATGTCCTCATCGCTGGAGGCGGCGCCTTCCACGAGGCAGACATCCACGTTCTCCGGGAACTCCTTCATGTCGACGGTCGGCGAATAGACCATCTCGATCAGGCTTGCCAGCGTGATGATCGTCTCGTCCATGTCGAGCAGGCTCATATGGCATCCGGAACAGCCATCAAGCCAGACTGTTGCCACTCGTGCTTTGTTACTCATCGCGGCTCTCCCGTTTGGCGGCCAACTCGGCGACAAACCGGCGCTTGACCATCTCGCCGGACGCCTTGCCCTTCTCGAAAATCGCGCCCGTCGGACAGACGTGCACGCACTTGCTGCAGCCGGTGCAGCTCTCGGTGGAGCCCCATGGCTCGGACAGGTCGGTTATCACACGGCTCTCGATACCCCTGCCGGCCACGTCCCACGTGTGCGCGCCTTCGATCTCGTCGCACACGCGTACGCAGCGCTGGCAGAGCACGCAGCGGTTGTCGTCCTGCACGAAACGGTCATGCGTGGCATCCACCGCCAGGCGCGGGTAGCGATACGGCAGGCGAACGTGCGTCAGCCCCAGCTTCACGGCCAGGTCCTGCAGTTCGCAGTGGCCGTTGCTCACGCAGACCGAGCAGACGTGGTTGCGCTCGGTGAACAGCAGCTCCAGGATCTGGACACGATAGCGCCGCAGGCGCTCGCTGGTGGTCAAGACCTCCATCCCCTCGGTCACCAGTGTGGTGCAGGCGGGGAAAAGCTTGGGAGATCCCTTCACTTCCACCAGGCACAGGCGGCAGGCGCCGATGTCAGACAGGCCATCAAAGTGGCACAGCGTCGGGATCTCGATCCCGTTCTGCCGCGCGACCTCGAGGATCGTCTCGTCGCCCCTTGCGCCGCAATCCTTGCCGTCAATCTTCAATGTAACGATCTGTGAAGCGAGCGTGCTCATGCTCTCACCTCCTCGGCGACCTTGCCGGCGGCATTGCAGACACCGGCCGGGCATTTGCCTTCCTCGATATGGGCGGTGTACTCATGGCGGAAATAGCGCAGCGTGGTCATCACGGGGTTTGGCGCCGTCATGCCTAGGCCGCACAGGCTGGTGCTCTTGAGCAGGTCGCTGAGCTCCTCAAGCATGATCACATCCTCCAGCGTGCCGGTACCGTCGGTGATCTTGCAGAGCATGTCGTACATCTGGCTGGTGCCCACGCGGCAGGGGATGCACTTGCCGCAGCTTTCTGACTTGCAGAACTCCATGAAGAACTTGGCGACATCGACCATGCAGGAGGTCTCGTCCATGACGATCATGCCGCCGGAGCCCATGATCGAGCCGACCTGGGCGATGGAGTCGTAGTCGACGCCCATGTCCAGGTACTGCTCGGGGATGCAGCCGCCGGAGGGCCCGCCGGTCTGCACCGCCTTGA
Organism: Planctomycetota bacterium; assembly: GCA_029777755.1. Taxonomy (GTDB): domain Bacteria; phylum Planctomycetota; class Phycisphaerae; order Tepidisphaerales; family Tepidisphaeraceae; genus CAIQIQ01. The sequence continues at coordinate 8,298 of JAKORQ010000636.1, read as the reverse complement.
ACTTGCGCCCGTCCGGGATGCCGTTGCCCAGCGAGTAGATGATCTCGCGCAGCGTCGTTCCCATGGGCACCTCGATCAGGCCGGTGTTGTTCACCCTGCCGGCAAGGGCGAACACCTTGGTGCCCTTGCTCTTTTCCGTGCCGATCTGGGCGAACCATTCGCCGCCCTTGCGCAGGATCGGCGCGATGTTGGCGAAGGTCTCCACGTTGTTGATCAGCGTGGGGCAGCCCCACAGGCCCGATTGCGCCGGGAAGGGCGGACGTGGACGCGGTGTGCCGCGCTTACCCTCGATCGAGTGGATCAGTGCCGTCTCCTCACCGCAGACAAACGCGCCCGCGCCAAGGCGAACCTCAACGGTGAAGTTGAAGGTCGTGTTCATGATCTCCTGGCCAAGCAGGCCAAGGCGCTCCGCCTGGCGAATGGCGTTCTTCAGGCGCTTCACGGCCAGCGGGTACTCCGCACGGCAGTAGATATAGCCGTGGTTGGCGCCGGTGGCGTAGGCTGCAATGGCCATGCCTTCCAGCACTCGATGCGGGTCGGACTCGAGGATGGAGCGATCCATGAACGCGCCCGGGTCGCCCTCATCGGCGTTGCAGATGATGTATTTCTGCTTGCCCGGGGCCTTGGCGACGGTGCTCCACTTCAGCCCCGTGGGGAAGCCGGCGCCGCCCCGGCCACGCAGGCCGGACTTGGTCACTTCCTCCACCACCTGGACGGGCGTCATCTCGAAGATGCACTTGAACAGACCCCGGTAACCGTCGGCCGCCAGGTACTCCTCGATGCGCTCGGGATCGATCTTCCCGCAGTTCTCCAGTACCACCTTGACCTGGCGGGTGAAGAAGGGGATCGAGGTATCACAGACCAGCGACTGCACCGGCGCCTTGCCGACCGATGCCACCAGCTCGGGTGCGTTCTCAGGGGTCACGCCCTGGTACATCACCTCGCTGTTTCCGGCCGCGTCGCGAATCTCCACCAGCGGGCCGGCCGCGCACAGGCCCATGCAGCCCACCGGGCGCACGCGCACCTGCTTGTCCATGCCCTTCGCCTTCAGTTCCTTCTTGATCGCGTCCATGGCCTGGTCGGCACGACTGGAGAGGCACCCGGCCGCCATGCAGACGTTTATCGAGTGAGTGAAGCCGCGATTGGCTTCCAGCTCCTTCTCCACAAGTTCATTGAGATCTTCGGCTGTCATGATGCCATCCATTTCTCGACGCGCTTGAGAACATCGCTGGGCGTCGCCTTGCCACCGACATCGCCATCGAACACCACTGCGGGCGCCAGGCCGCAGGATCCGATGCAGCGGGCAGTGAGAACCGACATCTTTCCGTCGACGGTCGTCTCGCCGGGCTTCACGCCATACTTGGCCTCGAGGGCGGCCAGCAGTTGCGGCGCGCCCTTGATGTAGCAGGCGGTGCCCATGCAGACGACGCAGGTATGCTCGCCCTGGGGCTTGAGGGTGAAGATGTGGTAGAACGTCGCCACACCATACACCTTCGACAGCGGCAGGTTCAGCGCCGCCGCGATGTACTTCAGCCCCTGTTCGTCGAGGTAACCGAAACACTCCTGCATGGTGTGCAGACACTCGATCAGCGAGTGACCTGCCCGGCCATGCCTCTTGATCGTTGCATCCACCAGCTTCCACCGCTTGTCATTGCTTGGAGGAGCCGGCATTGCGCTCATAGTGCTCATGATCTAACTCCACTGTTTGCTTCCCGGCCGCGAGGCTTTTTGCTCCCGCCTCGCCGGCTGTTGTCTGTGCTTCTGCTCCCGGGCCGGCCAAGCTCACGCCGCCCGCATGTTTCTCTGTCTCCTTCCCGCTAACAGATCCTCGGCAATTGCTCTCCGTATGGCTTGGTCACCACGCGCGACCCGCCATGCACGGTGCGAAGCTCACAGATTCCGTCACACTCCTCGCCAAGCTCGCCGATGATGGCGGCATCCTTCCCCAGCGGATGCTCCCGGAGGCGCGCCAGCGCCTTCTCGCCATCGGCGCGCGGGACGACCATCACCACCTTTCCCTCGTTGGCGACCTCCAGAACATCCAGTCCCAGCATGTCGGCCGCGTGCCGCGTCTCGGGACGAACGTGAATCGCAATCTCCTCCAGCAGCACCCGTCGGCCAGACCGCTTCGCCAGGTCTGCACACACCCCGGCCAGCCCGGCTCGCGTGGCATCGCGCATGAATCGGACGTGTATGCCCGATTCCAGGGCGTGGCGGATCAGTCCATTGAGCGGGGCAACGTCGCTGCGGATCGGTGTCTTCAGGTGCGGCATCTCACGGGCGAGCATGACGGCCAGCCCGTGGTCGGCGATCGGCCCGTTGATGAGCAGGACATCGCCATGCTCGAATCCCTCCCTCTGGGCACGGATCGCCGCATCATCGCACAGCCCCACGCCGGCCGTGGTGATATATATGCCATCGGCCTGATGCCTGCCGACCACTTTGGTGTCGCCGGTGACAACCTTCACGCCGGCCTCGTTGGCCGCCTGCGCGATAGATTCCATGATCCGGCGCAGATGGGATACCTCGAATCCCTCGGCGATGATCAGGCTCAGCGCCATCCCCAATGGTCGAGCGCCGCAGACGGACAGGTCATTGACTGTCCCGCAAACCGCCAGGCGCCCAATGTCCCCGCCGGGGAAAGACCAGGGAGTGACGACGTAGCTGTCGATGGTGAGGGCGATGTGGGATGCGATTTTCGATCTGGGATTTGGGAACGTCGCGCATCCTTCGTCGCGTGCTATATCTGCTTTCTGCTTTCCGCTTTCTGCATTTGCTTCGTGCCTGTTCTCCCGCTCGTCGTCTATCTGAACAATCCCGCTATCGAGCCCCTCATTGAGAATTTCATTCCCTAGCACCGGGCGCACGACTTCATCGAGCAGTTGGTCCATCAACTGCCCTCCGCCGCCATGGCCAAGGAGGATTTCGCGTGGAAGAGTGATCATGGCGAAACCCCCGGGGAGATTTTCGATTTGCGATTTTCGATCTGAGACGTGGGGATGGCATCGAACGTCGCGCATCCCTCGTGGCGTCCCATCTCTGCTTTGTGCTTTCTACTTTCTGCTTTCCCTCCATACTTGAACCATGCCGCACAGCTCCCCTCACTGCTGACCATGCACGGGCCGACCGGTGTGATGGGTGTGCAGCGACCGGCGAACAGGGCGCAGTCGACGGGTTCGCATCGGCCGGTGATCACTTCGCCGCAGCGGCAACCCGGCGGCTCAGGGGCATCCATCGCTACCAGCCCGAACCGTCTTGTCGCATCGAACCGTTGATACTTCTCGCGAATAGCCAGGCCGCTGCCTTCGATCGCGCCCAGTGCCCGCCAGGTGGCGGCCGCCGGCTCGAATACTTCATCGATCATGCGCTGCGCGATCTGGTTCCCCTGCGGCTTGACCACCTGCGGATAGACGTTATCGAGCCCCGGCCTGCCATCCGCGCACATCTCGGTGAGCCGGGCCAGCCCTGCGAGCATCTGCTCCAGCTCAAAACCGGCCACCACGCAGGGCATGGCGTAATCCTCGACGATCTCGCGGAATGCCTCCGAGCCAAGGATGATCGAGGCATGGCCGGGACAGAGAAAACCGGAGATGGGGATTCCTGAATTGTGACTTTTGAATTTCGATTGTGAGGAGGCGATCAGCGAGGCATCAGCTTCAGCGCTGTGCGGGGCAATTTGCGATTGGGAGACGACGTCGATCGTCGCGCCCCCCTCGCTGCGCTTGATTTGTGCCCCCAACAGTTCCCTCAGCGCCGGCAGTAGGACCTTGTGGCTCTGAAGGACCGTAAAGTTCTTCAGTCCCAGCCGGGCGGCTTCCCTGATGGCGACGGCGGTGGCAGGGGTGGTGGTTTCGAAGCCGACGGCCGCCAGCACGTACTGGCTCCCCGGGTCGGTCGCCGCCTGTTTCACGGCGTCCAGCGTGCTGTAGATGACGCGCACCTTCGCGCCGCGAGCGCGGGCCGCTTCCAGCGAGCCGCGCGTGCCGGGCACTTTGAGCATGTCGCCATAGGTGCAGATTACGGCATCCAGGTCGGCCGCGTCGATCATCAGGTCGATGTCGCCCTGTGCCGTCACACAGACCGGGCATCCCGGGCCGGAGATAAGCTTCACGTTCTCCGGAAGCAGTGACCGCAACCCCGTGCGGAACGCTGCCACCGTGTGCGTGCCGCATACCTCCATGAAGGCTACGACGCGCCCGACACGGCCGGCGGCGGCGTGCAGACGTTTCAGATGTTCGGGGATGCGCGACATACTCCTCACCCGGCCTCCACTTGCCTGAGCAGCTCAAACGTCTCCCGTGCCTCCTCTTCGCTGAGCGCCTGGATCGCAAACCCCGCGTGCACCAGCACCCATGATCCCTCCTGCGCCTCCGGCACCAGCACGGTGCTGATCTCCAGGCGATTGCCCTGAAGATCCACCTCGGCCATCTCGCCGGCTTTTCTGATCACTTTCCCGGGAACCGCCAGGCACATCACACATCCTCCCTGGCCAGCGCGATGGCCGCCTGGCCCAGTGACAATCCGCCATCGTTCGGCGGCACAACCTCATGACGAAGCACGCGCAGGCCGGCCAGGTCCAGCAGCTCGGCGATTCGCCTGGTGACGATCTCGTTGCAGAAGACTCCACCGGACAGGCCGACGATCTTCACGCCGGTGGCATGGGCGGCGTCGATGGTCGCGGCCGCCCACGAGCGGGCGAAGTATTCGTGAAACTCTGCGGCGAGCTGCGCCACCTCTTCGCCACGGGCGCGCCGCTCGCGCAGGGCAGCGATGTACGGCAACAGGTCCAGGTCCTTCGCCGGCGGGATGCGCAACTGCTTTACCGGTCCGGCCGAGCTGGCGAGCGATTCAAGCGCCATGGCCGCCTGCGCCTCGTGCGTGTTCGTCATGCACACGCCCAGGATGGCCGCCACCGCGTCGAACAACCGACCGGCCGCCGAGCTGCGCACCACGTTCGTCCCGCGCTCGAGCATGGCCGAGAGCATCGCCTGCTCGGGTCTATCGTCGAGCAGGCCATCGAGCGATGCACCGCTTTCCCACAGCACGCCGGCGGCGCACCTGCGGGTGTCGCGGGCGGCCGCGTCGCCGCCTGCCAGCGGGATCGGCCGAAGATGAGCAAGTCGCGCGAAGCTCGCTCCATTGACCAGCAAAAGCTCGCCGCCCCATGCGGTGCCGTCGGTGCCGTAGCCGACGCCGTCGCAGACGATCGCCAGTGCCGTTTCGGCGATGCCATGCTCAGCCAGCACGGCTGCCGCATGGGCGTGATGATGCTGCACGCCGATCAGCGGGACATCGAGCTTTGCCGCCAGCTCGCGGGCCCACTGGGTGCTCAGGTAGGCCGGATGCAGGTCATGCGCGATCCACGCCGGGCGCACCTCAAACAGCCGGCACATGTCCTCGATCGCCTTGCGGAAATACTCGTAAGCAAGGGCGTGCTTCAGGTCGCCAAGGTGATGCGAGAGGATCACCTCATCATCGCGCACTACCGCGATACTGTTCTTGAGTTCCCCGCCGACGCACAGTCCCTCGGTGTGTTTTCGGCGGGGATGGTTGATCAGGCGGATGATGCCCGGCACGTAGCCGCGCGCCCGTCGGATCGGCAGCGGCCGTCTGCCAGCGCCCATATCGAGCAGGACAGAGTCATCGATGCTGCGCTCGATGTCGCGCTCATGCAGCAGGATGGCGTCGGCGATTCCCTTCAGCCGCGCGACGGCTTCGTCGTTATCCTTCACCAGTGGCTCATCGGTCAGGTTTGCGCTGGTCATCACCAGCAGATCGACCCTGGGCGCCAGTTCGGCAAAGAGCAGATGATGCAGCGGGGTGTAGGGAAGCATCACGCCCAGGCTATGGTTCCCCATGGCAACCGATGGCGCGATGATCCCGGCGAGCGCTCGTTTCCGTGCCAGCAGAATCGGGGCGGCCGGGCTGGTCAGCTCGCGCTGTGCCTCGGCGCCCAGATGCACGAGCCGCCGGGCGACATCGATGTTCGCGCACATCAGGGCAAACGGCTTGGCGTCGCGCGCCTTGCGTGCCCGCAGCGTCGTCACCGCCTGCTCATCATCCGCCCGGCAGGCGAGGTGGAATCCGCCGATCCCCTTGATCGCGATGATCCTGCCGTCGCCCAAGAGCCTGGCGGCGGCTGAGATGGCGCTGTCCCAGCAAATGTCGCCGCCCGCCATGTCGTGCAAGCCAACCCGCGGGCCGCACGTGTGACATGCCACCGGCTGGGCATGGAAGCGGCGGTCTATCGGATTCGCATACTGCTGGTGACATTTTTCACAAAGTTGGAAATGACGCATCGTCGTATTGATGCGGTCATAGGGCATGGCACGGATGATGCTGTACCTGGGCCCGCAGTTGGTGCAGTTGATAAGCGGGTAGCGGTAGCGGAAGTCGCTGGCGTCAAACAGCTCGCGCAGGCAGTCGTCGCAGACCGCCGTATCCACCGTCACCACCGGCCGGCGGCGAGAGTCCCCGCGGCTCGCGCGAATCTCGAACCCTGACAGCTCGACCAGAGGCAGTTCTTCCCGGGAAATGTGCATGATCCTGCCGGCGGGAGGCAGCTCTCGACATATCCGCATGATGAACTGCTCCAGGAGGTCCGGTTCGCCCTGGGCCTCGATGGTAACGGAAGAGCAGTCGTTGCGGACGAAGCCGCAAATCCCCAGCTCGCGGGCGACGCGGTAAACAAACGGCCGAAAGCCAACTCCCTGGAGCTGGCCCTCAAGCTGCCATCGTCTGTGTACCAGCGAGCATGTCATGCAGCACCCGCACGTAAAGGACCTGAATTACCATCATGCTCTAATATGACACGCAGATCAACAAAGAAGTGAGTGAAAATTGGCTGATGTAAGTGTTGTTTATATAAGTGGATACATAAATCGGCCGCTGGACGTGTTTGGTGTCTGGCAGCACTTGGTGAAAAATTTCTCCAGCAGCTTGCCCAAGAATCGGCCCGCGCCGGTTACAGAAAAGTGCTCGATTCAGGCAGGCTCATCACTTATACTGCGACCAATTCCTAAGGAGAGTTAACAAAATGGCCTATCTGCTCGGAATCGACATTGGCACCTCGGGGACCAAGACGCTTATCTGCGACGAGAAGGGGGTTGTACTGGCAACGGCGATGGCCGAGCACCCCATCTACTCGCCCCGGCCGGGCTGGTCTGAGCAGAACCCGCTGGACTGGTGGCACGCGACCTGCGATGCCACGCGGGCCGTACTCAAGAAGGCAAGAATCCGCGGCAACCAGGTGAAAGCGATCGGCCTGTCGGGCCAGATGCATGGCTCGGTCTTCCTTGGCAAGGGTACCAGGCCGCTGCGCCCGGCCCTGCTCTGGAACGACCAGCGCACCGGCGAACAGTGTGCCGAGATCGAGTCCAAGGCAGGCGGGCGAAGGAAGCTTATCGGCATGGTCGCCAACCCCGCCCTCACCGGCTTCACCGCCCCCAAGATCCTCTGGGTGCGCAAGCATGAGCCGAAGGTTTACGCAAAGACGAAAAAGATCCTCCTGCCGAAGGACTACATACGCTACTGCATGACCGGGGAGTATGCCACCGAGGTCTCCGATGCCTCCGGCACGCTGCTGCTGGACGTGGTGAAGCGCAAGTGGTCAGACAAGCTGCTTTCGCTGCTCGAGATCGACAAGGATCTGCTGCCGCGGCTGCATGAATCGCCTGAGATCACCGGGGAACTGCACAAGGAGGCGGCTGCGGCGATGGGACTTGTGCCCGGCATACCCGTGGTGGGCGGCGCCGGCGACCAGGCGGCCGGCGCGGTGGGTAATGGTATCGTCGCACCCGGCATTGTCTCGGCCACCCTGGGCACCTCCGGGGTGGTGTTCGCCCATGCCGATACGCCTCAGCGCGATCCCGATGGCCGCGTACACACCATGTGCCATGCGGTGCCGGGGAAGTGGTGTGTGTTTGGCTGCATGTTGTCGGCCGGCGGCAGCTTCCAGTGGTTCCGCAATGAGCTGGGCTTCCTTGAAGTGGAGGCGGCCAAGGTAATGAGCCAAAAACGCAAGATCCCCGTTGAGGCTTACGACCTGCTCATCGAGGAAGCCGCCCAGGCGCCGGCCGGTTGTGAAGGGCTGTTCTTCCTGCCTTATCTCACTGGCGAACGATGCCCGCACCCGGACCCGAATGCTCGCGGGGCGTGGATCGGCCTGACCAATCGAACCAACCGCGACATGATGGTCCGTGCCGTGCTGGAGGGCGTTACATACGGTATGCGCGATGCCCTGGAGATCATGGCGAAGATGGGCATCAGTGCGAAGCAGGTTCGCGCATCAGGCGGCGG
>JAKORQ010000635.1 GCA_029777755.1 Planctomycetota bacterium | reverse complement strand
CGCCTTCGGATCGACGATGGCGGTGGGATGGATTTTCGGCATACCGTCTACCTGCTTCTCGTCCGCTGCTCTCGCCGCGACGAACGAGCCGCTGGCGGCAACTTTAGGGTGCGAATTGTAACGAATGAACGCCGACGTTCAAATGGCAGTGAACGAACACAAAGCCTGGCCCTCCATCAACCCCTCATACCTGCCGCGCGGCGCCGCCGACCCGTGCTACCGCCGGGGAGCCGGCTCGAACCGGCAGACAACGTCATACATACTGGCGCCCAGCGACTGGGCAACAAACTCTTCCTTAATCATCGCAATCTTGAGCGCATCCACGTCAAAGCGCGTGAAGAAGTTGCTCTCCAGCGCCCGCCCCATGCCTTCAAGGATGACAAGGTCGGCGTTTGCTGCCTCACGGTTGAGTTCCGGCGATATCTCACGCAGGTCGATCAGCGGCGCTCCCGTCCCGGTCGATACCAGTCTGATCGGCAGCTTGCCAAAACTCGGCTCGGCAACCAGGACTTCCGGCCAAATCTCCTGCGCATCCCGGATGGTCATGTCATTGAGCGTCGGCAACTCATTGGCGGCAATCACCACCTCCGTGCCGCGCAGGGCAAGGAAGCGCGCCAGCGGCAGCATCCCCAGGATGAAGTCGGCCCCGGCGTTATCCACGAACATGATCGCCTTGCGATGCACCTGGCCGCTGAGGAATCGGCGCAGAAGCGTATCGAAGTCGTCCACCACCCATGGCCGGCGGGGCAGGTTGTCGCGCGTGTGCAGGAACGACAGCGATTTCTCCAGCATGCGCTGTGCCGTCGCCGTCACGCCCATGTCAAAGATATTGCCTGCCAGTGCTCCCTGGGTGGCCGTCTGGAGCTGCTGTGAAGGCGCGTGTGCATCCAGGTCGCGGCAGATCTCCGGCAGGAGACTGAGCGCCAGTTCGTTGTCGTGGTGCTTGATCTCGTAATAGACATCGAAAAAGCCGTTTTCGCGCAGGATGTTGTCACGAACGCAGTCGATGCTGAGCATCGTCGGCCGCTCAAACTGCCAGGGATCAGCGAGCATCCGGTCGAGGAAGGCATTGAACTCCCTGCGACAGGTCTCGGCGCGGCGCTCCGCATCGGCGCGGTCCTTACCGTCCGCTTCTGCCTGGGCAATCCCCAGGGTCAGCGATCGCTCATACTGAACGCGGAAGAAGGGTACGTAATACTCGCGGGCGGCCGAGTTGTAGCGGAAGTCCCATTGGCAGGGCAGATACTCCCAGTTCGGATCCAGGCGGCAAAACTTCTCTTTTCTCACCATGTACTTAGTCCACCATCCACGTAAATGTTCTGGCCAGTGATATAGCTACCGGCCGCGCTGCACAGCAGCACCACGATCCCCGCGAAGTCCTCCGGTTCACCGACCCTGCCCAGCGGGACTCGCTTGCCTTTCTCGATCTTGTCCTGCTCGTCCCGGAAGTCGTCGCGATTCCGCCAGGTGTTGATCCAGCCGGGCGCGATGCAGTTGACCGTGATCCCATCCTTCGCCAGGTCGCGGGCCAGGGCGACGGTTAGCTTCTCCATGCAGGCCTTGGAGAGCGAGTAGGGGAGCATATGCGTGTTTCCGGAGCGCTGCTGGATGGAGCCGATATTGATGATCCGCCCCCAGCCAGCCTTCCGCATGTGTGGAACCGCCAGTTTGGCAAACAGGACCGGCGACACCAGGTCGGCATCAATCTGCCGCTTGAACTCGTCAGCATCCTGCTCCAGCCAGTGCTGATGCTTCTGTATCGAGCCGTTGTTGATGAGGATGTGCAACCCGCCAAGCTGCGCGACGGTCTCATCGATGACGCGGGCGGGCAGGGAAAGCTCGGTAAGGTCGCCACCGATGGCAACGGCCCGCCCGCCGGCGGAGTTGATGGCATCAGCCTCGGCCCGGGCGATATCCAACTCGATATCCTGAATGGCCACGGCCGCCCCACACGCGGCCAGCGCCCGCGCCATGGCCAACCCAATCCCCCGCCCGGCCCCAGTAACCAGCGCCACCCGGCCATCAACTCGAAAATCAGGAGCAACCATAAGCGCGAAGATGTTAGCGGCAAGTGAGGAACATGACTATCACCCATGCTGCACGGGCCGCTCCCGCCAAGACGTCGGAAACCGATCTGCCGCCAGGCGGACAGTCCCGTCTTTTCATCCCTGCAGGAAGCGCAGTCTCATGTTGCCGTATTCTCGGGCGTCGATTTCCCTTACGCCGGGGATGGTCAGGTTGTCCCGTGCGTCGTGGCGGAGGACGATGTATCCGCCTGGGGTGAGGTGGTGCTGGGCCATCCGGAGCACGAGATTGCGGATATCTTCCGATCTCTCCACCACGAATCGATATGGCGGGTCGAGGAAGATTAGCGTTGCCTTTTCATCATCTGCCACCTGAGCATGGGCGAACCATCTGAACAGGTCGCCAGGTATGACCCTGGCGCGGTCCTCGACCTGCAGCGTGGCGATGTTTCGCTTCAGCCGGGCAAGCGCCGAGCGGTCGGCCTCGAAGAACACCGCCTGCCGCGCCTGGCGCGACAGTGACTCCAGGCCCATCGATCCTGTCCCGGCAAAGCAGTCGTACACGATGTTGCCCGGAATATCCCCGGCGACGATGTCAAAAAGAGATTGCTTCACCCGGTCGGTGATCGGGCGAGTGGTGTCACTGGCCGGTGCCAACAGCTTTCGCCCGCGAAATTCGCCTGCGATGATGCGCATCGGGCGGGATTGTAGCTGATGGCTTCCCGACTGTGGATGGCAGCGCGTGGAAGCAATACCGGCAAGCGGTTACCCTGTAACGTGGGACACAAGCAGGAGGAACGCATATGCGACGATACATCCTGGCGGGACTGACCATGGCTGGTGTGCTGGCGCTCGGGTCTGCGGTGATGGCGGCCGACGAGAATGAACCTGCGTCGACCACGCAACAGGCCGAATCACGCGAGGTCGCCAGGCTGCGCTGGGCCCCACCAGCGCTGGAGAATCCCATCACCATCGAACTGACCGTCGACGGCCCGGTTCCCAGGCTCAAGACAGATCGCGACTACATCATCAAGTTGCCCGATCAGCCGCGCACCAAGGCTACTTCAATAGTGGGCGGCCGAAATGTCGTCATGATCGGCGGCCATATAGCACTGGAGAATCTCGACGGCCAGCAGGCTTGGGATTCCGCGAAACGGGCCATCTACATAAAGGACAACCAGGGGATCGTGCACATCGAGGGCGTGTTCATTGATGGCATCAATGGCGGGGAGTTTGACGCAGTCGCCATCGCCGCGCCGGATTCGATAGTGCAACTGCAGAACATTCGCGTCAATGACGTGCGTGGAACGGTGAAGACCTTCCACGGCGACGTGGTCCAGCCTTGGGGCGGCGTGAAGGAGCTGCGCATCGACCGCATGACGGCCAGCACTCATTACCAGGGACTACAGATTGACAAGGATCTTGGTCCCATCGGCGAGCAGTACATTTACAACGTGAATCTCACCGGCCCGGGAAACTACAAGATCTGGCTGACCAAGTACCCCAATGACAATCCCAAACGCGTCGTGTTCGAGAATGTGTACCTCTTGCCGGCCGAGGGGCGGTCGCTGGATCGCTCGGTCTGGCCGGAGAGGCGTGACCAGGAGTTCGGCGCGAAGTTGTCGGAAGATGGCACGTACATCACCTGGCCGAACCTCGATTTCGTGGAGGGGAAGGTACTGCTGGGCAATCCGCCGGATGGCGATTTCGTGCCTGAAGGCGTGGCCGGCGTAGGCTACCAGTCGCCGGGATACCAGCAGCGCTAGCCCACGTTGCGAGGTTAGCAGGCGCTTCCAAGCTCTTTCTGGAGAGGGTACTCTGTGCAGACCATGGAGGCTCAAGCCACATCTACGTTTCGCTCTGCGCTAAGCCTGATGCGGCTTCCCCTGGCCATAACCGCGATCAGCAATGCACAAGCCGGCCTGATTCTCCGGCACGCCCGGGGATGGGGAGATGGGTGGACATGGCCGGCCGCCCTGGCGCTGGCGGCGATGTCGTTCGGGCTTTTCGCCTTTGGCATGGTGAGCAACGACATCGTCGACATTAACCGTGATCGCTACCTTGCGCCGCATCGGCCGCTGGTATCAGGAAAGATCGGTATCCAGCAGGCGTACATCCTGGCGGCGGCGCTGCTGTTGATCGGCGTTGGCGGCGGCGTGGCGTACGCGCTGCTGTTCGG
>JAKORQ010000634.1 GCA_029777755.1 Planctomycetota bacterium | reverse complement strand
CTTTGAGTGGAGTTCCACTAGAGCGCGCCATCGGATCGTAATTGCCTCGCGAGACGTTCAGGTACGTCCGCGAGGCCTTTCTGTGCGCCCTTTGCGAGATTGACGTCATACTGGACACTCCAGACAGGCTGTGGGGAAGCGGCCGGGAAAAGCTGCGCGTTGATCGTGGTACGCTGCTCGGCCTTAGCGCCACCGAGGATCGGGCCAAGGGAGATGCCGAAGAAGCCCCAACCCACGCCGGCGCCCAGCCCCGGGCGATTGGCGACATCCGTGTAGTTCTGCCCGGGCGTGTAGATGACCAGAGCGTCAGCGTCGCGCAGTTGCTGCTGGAAGGCTGTGCTATGCTCGTCCAATGCCGGCAGCGCCTTGTAGGCAGCAACGGCTCTGATGCCCAGTTCGCGCAGTTCCTCGATGCTGCGATCCTCCATCATCCGCCGCACACCCGGCTCGGTGAATCGCGCCAGCACCAGCACGCGCTGCGGTGACATGCGCACCAAATCGGGATCCTTCCATTGTGACGTGATCCTGGTTCCCCCTGTCGTGCAGCCAACGAGCAAACCCGCAAGAACAATGACGATCAGCCTTGGCATAGATCTCTCCCCCTCCCCGGCACTATCGATTGTATGCGGGAGTCGGCCGCTGGCTTGGACAGCCTCTGCAAATGCGCGATAATTGCCTGCTTCTATGCTTGCATCGCTGCTGGCTGGCTACCTGTTGGGCCTGGGGGCGGCCGTTCCGATCGGCCCGGTGAATGTGGAGATCGCCAGGCGCACGTTGGCCGGGGGATTCCGTGCCGGGTTTGCCTTGGGATGTGGCGCTGTAACTGTGGATGTCACCTACGCGGGGCTCACTGGATTCGGGCTGGCCAGGTTACTGGATATCCCGGGGGTTAAACTGCCGCTGCAGATCGCCGGCACCGGTTTGCTTACATACCTGGCGATAGGCTGCATGGTGGCCGCGTTCAGTAGCAGAAGACACGCCGATGACCAGGGTACGGCGAACGTTTCAGTTCGTCGAGGCTACCTCACAGGGCTGTTGATGACACTGCTGAACCCGATGACGCTGGCATTCTGGCTTGTAGCAGTACCGGCGGCCGGGGCGCGGGCGCAGGCTGATTCGCTGTGGCTTGTGTGCGCAGGTGTGTTCCTTGGGACGATCTCGTGGGTGGTCGGATTCGCGGGGATGATCAGCGGTTTGCGCCGGTTCCAGCAGCGCTGGTGGATGATGGCCGCGGACCTTGCCGGCGGCTGCATCTTCTTACTATTCGCGATTTTAGGGGGTATCGCTGCGATGCATGAGCTCGCTATAATTTGACAGACCATGGTGTGCAAAGAGCATTTCTCACTCTCGGCGCAACACGAGGATGCTTAAGGGAAAGGCGCGAGGAATATGAACTGCAAGTCGAAGGTGTATCTGGCAGCGGTCGCAGCGGTACTTTCACTATATGGCTGCACAGCGGCTGACCCCCTGCCGTTTGACCCGGCAAAGTTCCAGCGGAACTCGCGACAGGCAGCCGAGGATCTGCGCGATCACGAGCCAAAGCCGATCCTGCAAACCCTTGACGCGACGTACAATCCCCGCGCCCGCAGCACAACGCCAGCGACACAGACGGCCGCCACTCAACCCACCACCGGCGCCCCGCTCAGCGAGGATCCCATCCTGCGCATGACGCTGCAGGAGGTGCTCCATCGCACGGTCAACAACAACATGGATATCCGCGTGGCCGGCTATGACCCGGGCATCACTTCCAATCGTATCGTGGAAGCTGAATCGCGCTTTGACCCGGCATTCTTCTTTAACCCGTTCTACGAATGGAAAGAGACCGCCGCAAACACAAACAGCGTCAGCCCGTTGCCGGTGCGCGACGTGCAAACGTTCGGAGCACAAACCGGTATCCGCCAGCAGCTTGAGAGTGGCGGCGTGGCCGAGCTGCGATATGAGACGACCGAGTACTATGCCTTCACCGACCTTTTCAACACGCGGAAGGAAAGGTTCTGGTACAATTCGCTGGTCGCTGAACTTCGCCAGCCGCTGCTGAAGAACTTCGGCCCGGAGATATCGAGGGCACAGATCACGATCGCGCGAAATGACTATCGCATCAGCCTGCTGGAGTATCGCAACCGGGTGGAAGAGACGCTGTATGAGACAGAGCAGCTCTACTGGCAACTGATGTTTGCCGAGCAGGATGTGCAGATTGCCGAGCGCCTGCTGGCTGAGACTATCCGGACGGCCGAGCTGCTGCGGGCGCGTGGCGCTGAAGACGTGACGCGCGTGCAGACGGCACAGGCGACCAGCGCCATCCGCCAGCATGAAGCACTGCTGGTTCGTGCCCGTGCCCAGGTGCGCGACCTCTCGGACCGGCTCAAGAGGTTGATGAATGACCCGGAGCTGCCGGTATCCGGCAATATTCTTGTCCTCCCGGCCTCAGAACCGCTTAGGTCCCCGGTGCGGTTTGACGCGCAGGACCAGATCAACCAGGCGCTTGAGCATCGCCTTGAGCTTGCCCAGCAGTTGCTGCGCATCGAGTCCGCTTCACTGGTTACGCGGGTGGCGAAGAACAACCTTCTGCCGTCGCTGAACTTGCTGCAGCGAATCACAACGGATGGCGCCGACCCTGACTGGGATAGCGCCAATTACAACATGCTGGATCTCAACTCCACCAGTTACCGCGCCCAGATCGAGTTTGAGATTCCTATCGGGAACCGACAGCCACATGCGATCTACCAGCGCACGCTGTTACAGAGGCAGCAGGCGGTTGACCAGTATCGCGCGTTCATCGAGCAGGTGGCACTGGAAGTGAAGCTGGCGCTGCGCAACGTGGAGACGGCCTGGAGTGAGATGGCGGCCAATCGGCAGGCGGTTCTCTCGGCGGCCGACACTCTCGACGCCATTTCTACGCGACTGGAGAAAGGCGGCGAGCCCTGGACGCCCACCAACGTGCAGCTTCGCTTGGACAGCCAGGCACGCCTGGCCGAAGCGGAGCGCAACGAGGCCCAGGCGATCGCGAACTACAATATCGCCATTGCCCAGCTTGAGAGAGCCAAGGGCACACTGCTGAAGTATGACAACGTGGTGCTGATGGAGGATCAGATGACGGCGGTCGAGCGCGGGCGAAAACTGGCCGACGTCCCCTCTCCGATTCGCATGTCCAACCCGGAAACGCAAACCGAGTAGTGTCGATCCTCAGAGACAGGTAACGCCCGGGGCGCCCCCCAAGGCACTCGGGGCGTTACCGTATCACGAGGTTGGCTCTGGTCGTGCATCTGGTCTGGGGCGCCTCTGCTGCAGGTGGAGCGGCTTGTCCTCAAGCCGCGGGAGTTCGAATCGCCAGAAGGTCCACCCGAGTCGTATTCACATTGCCCCAGTTACCTCGTCGCGTTGTGGTGAAAACGGGAACTGATGTGCGTCTTCCGATTCCCTGACTCCGATCGTGCAGGATCGTCGAGGATTCCCTTACCTCCCGCGGGACAAACGGGTGTAGCCATCCCATGTGTCGCTCAGTACCGAATGGACAATATTGGCCCATGCCCGAGGAGACTGGTACGCCGCGGGCATGAGCCGATGTACGAGTTGAAGTGTTCGCCTAGTGCCGGCGCCTGAGCAGCATGGCACCCAAGAGCGTGAGCGAGGCAAGCGATGACGGTTCCGGGACTATGGTGATCGTCACGTCGGCCGAGGCGATGTCCTCGATCAGTTCCAGCGTATCAAAGCTGATTGCTCCGCCGCCGGGCGAGACGTTCACCGTCGCGATCACCGATTCGCCGGGGTTGCCGCTGGCCAGGAACTGTAGATCGCCGAGGTACAACTGGTACTGACCATCCTGGAGCGGCACTGGCTCGCCGAAGGTCGCCTGCGTGAGGCTGCTGTAGGCGTTGAGGGTATAGATGCCGGGGAGATTCTCGAAAAAGTCAGCGGCATCCCACTCGGGGCTTGCGGAGAAGTCAAGAATCGCGACCGGCAGACCATCGTCCAGCCACAGGTCAAACGATACGAAGAACATTCCCTCCGTTGCCAGCAGGGAAGTTTCTCCCGCCCCCACCGTCTCTGTCAGGTAGATCGGCACATCGACGATGTCGCCGGGAGCCACCTGGTACGATGGCTGAGGGAAACTGTAGGAATATGACGCCGCGCTGGCCGATTGCAGCCCGGCCAGCAGTAAAGTGACGCAAAGGGATGTGAACCAACGTCTGTTACTCATGCTTGCCTCTGGTTGAGAAACTCCTGTCTGCTATATTCGCCGTCCCATTCGCTTGCGGAACTCGTCGTAATCGTCGATATCCACCGTTCCATCGGAGTCATGGTCGAAGGAAGCGACGTGCTCACTGGCCGAACCATCCATAGCACTGCGGAACGACACCAGGTCGACGGCCGTGACCGTAGCATCGCCATCTATATCGCCGAACAGGCGATGGAACGTAATCGTCATGTCTGACTCCAACTGACCGCCGGTGGCAGTATGTACCGCATCGGCTCGCACGTGAAGCTCATATCGGCCATCGACCAGCGAACCGTTCTCTGTGAGCTCTCCAGCGAAGATAAGCAGGTACGTTCGCGCATCGATTCGCTGGGCGATCACCTCCACGGCCGCACCATCGGAACGAGTGAGCGACCAGCCATCGGCATCGATCGAGGTCACATCGGCATCAAATGTACAGGTGATCGACGTAACCATCGAGCGCTGCCCCGAGCCATCGTTGATCACTACCGATGCCGCGGCATCCCGTTCCTCCGGGGCGATGACGACATACTTCCTGGCCATGCCGGTGGATCCATCACTGTCGGTGATGCGCACCGTGATCATGTATGCACCCGCCTGGGCGTAAGTGTGCTCCAGCGTGAAGCTGCCATCGGTCGCTATCGACAGCTCGCTGGTCGTGCCATCGCCGAAATCGACGATACCGCTCCAGGTATCCTGCCCCGGATCGACCAGCGATCCGCTGCCAAGCCACGCTGTGCCGGCCGACATTTCATCCGGCAGCGACAGATATACCGTCGGCGGGGCATTGACGATCTGGATCTGCGAGGTGTACTCGCTGTACGCGCCATCCTTGTCGGTGATGCGCACACGAACCGTCTGCCATGCCGGGCCATCAGCCAGGAACGAGCCGGGCACGATAGCGCGGGATTCATCGCTCACCAGATCGAACACGCCGTCGTTGTCGAAGTCATAGCTGTAGATGAACCCGGCCGCCACATCGCCAGCCGCATCATGCTGGTTCATGACGATGATCGCCGCCGAGCTGCCTTCGCGCACCAGCGGCGTTGCGACCAGGCTGGCGGTGGGCGCCGCATTGGATACGGTCACCACTCGCTCCTCAACGATACTCACACCATCTCCGGTGATGGAGACGCGCACCAGGTATGTTCCATCGTCGGCAAAGCTGTGGATCACCGACGCACCCGTCGCCGCGGGAGTGCCATCCCCGAAGTCCCACTGGTAGCTCAGGTGCGGCAGCGATGGATATACGGAGAACTCCGCCGGTGAACCTTCGCTGATCTCCACAGGGATGGTTACCTCGACGACCAGGAACTCGCTGGTGTACTGCTGGCTGCTGGCAACTTGAGCCATGAAACG
>JAKORQ010000633.1 GCA_029777755.1 Planctomycetota bacterium | reverse complement strand
GCTGTCCACGGGAGTCTCACCGGGCGCCAGTCCCGCCCAGGCGAGGGTGATCTCCTGATCCTTCGTGCGAAGGACTGCACGAAGATTGCCACTGATCAGCGGCAACAGCAGTACCAGCGAGCCGTCATCTCGCTTCGCCAGCAGGAATTGCACCTGGTTCAGCTCAGCGAAACGTTCCTTGCCGGTGGAACTGAAGTTCCAGAACAGCTTCGGGCGATCAAGCGCCATGTGCGCCTGCATCCCGGGGATGGCAAACCCTGCTATTTCCCCGGCCGAGATCCGCTCCGCCGGCACCTTCAAAAAGCCGTCCACAACCGTCACGCCCGCAGGAAGTGTGATTCTGCTCATGCCCGGGAAAGATACCTGAGGGCTGAGCTTTACTCCATGGTCACTTGTTGATGTCTCACCGCAGGTGCTGTCGTGCTGACGACTGCACAAGTCACTTCATCGCTTCGTGGTGAATAAGAGATCTCAAGTACATCTTCCGGTTTCCCGTGGCTTTTGGTCGTGCATATTCGTCGAGGATCGCTTTACCTCCCGCGGGGACCGCCCGCTCCACTTCAGGAGGAACCGCCTAGCGCCTGTGTGCCTTTCTCCATGCCCTGTGCAACCAACCTTACTGCCCTCGCCAGCGAATCAGGACAATCCCCACCATCCATGCTTACAATGCCCCCGTGCGGTCTGTTGCTGATTACAACCTCGCCGAGATGGAGCGGCTGTTTGCTGGATGGGGATTTGATGCCATCCATGCCAGGCGGCTTTTGCGGTGGTATTACGACTCGTCCGGCGAGGTGGACCTGCATCGCCCGGCCAGGCAGCATCATGCCCTGCCCAAGGCCCTGGTGGCGTGCATCGAGAAGGATCTGCCACTTTCATCCACGCACGTCGTTCGTATAAGCGAAGCATCCGACGGCACAGTGAAGCTGCTGGTCAGTACCCATGACGGGGCGCTGGTCGAGTCGGTGCTGATGCCGGATTTTCGCCCTGACCGGGCGGCCGGGTGCATCTCCACCCAGGTTGGCTGCGCCATGGCGTGCGACTTTTGCGCCACCGGACTGCAAGGGTTCTCACGCAACCTGTCGGCCGGCGAGATTGTCGAGCAGTTCCTGCATCTCAAGCGCGATGCCAAGCGCCTCTCCCGGCGGCTGAGCACCATCGTGCTCATGGGCATGGGCGAACCCCTGCTGAATCTGGAGAACGTGGTCAAGGCGATCGGGCTGATGGCATCAGATGAGGCCGGACACCTGGGCTGGCGTCAGATCACTCTCTCCACCGTAGGGCTGGTGCCACAACTGCGGCAGTTCGTTGACCTGCGCCTGAACGTGCAGCTGGCGCTCTCCCTGCACGCGCCTGATGATGAAACGCGCAAGCGAATCATCCCCATGGCCCGGCGCTATCGAATCGCCGACCTGCTGGAACTGGCACAGGAGCATCAGGCCAATACCGGGCGGGTTACGACAATACAGTACTGCCTGCTGGAAGGAGTGAATGATTCAGACGATCACGCCCGGGCGCTGGCGACCCTGCTCGCCGGGCGGCAGATGCATGTGAATCTGCTGACCTACAACTCCACCGGGCAGCCATACCGGGCATCGTCGCCGCAGCGGGTGGATGCCTTCATCAACATCCTGCGCGACCATCGACTGGTGGCGCATACACGCCGATCTCGAGGCGATCAGATCGCCGCAGCCTGCGGACAGCTCACCGCGACGAAGGCGTAACTGATCGCGCTCGAGTCGGCTGTGAGAGAGTATGCTACTCGACGCGGATGGAACGCAGCTCGGCCGCGTCCATGTTCAGCCGCAGCACGCCGCCGGCCACGTTCAGCGACTCGCCGGTTGCGGCGTCCGTGACCTTGCCCTCGGGCAGCTTCACCGTCACCTCTTCCTTGGGATGGATGCTGGTATTGGCAATGGCGAACCAGGTCCCGTGCTGCTCGGTCTTGATGGAACGCACGATCACCTCAGGATCCGACGCCGCGTCCGGCACGATCTCGCTCGGCAACGCTGGCAGCGAGAGATAAGCCTGGTTGAAGCGGCGGGCGTAGTACGGGAATCCGCGGGTGAAGTTGTGGCCGGAGAGATAGCCGAGGTACCACGGATCGCCATACGCCACCGCCAGCACTTCCGCCTGCATCATGTGGGCGCGAGTGCGATCGACATCGAAGGCGAAGTAACCGACCAACGGCCGCTCGATCTCGTTCTCGTTGAGGCTGTAGTGCCGCACCACCGCCAGGCCCGACTTCGTGCGGAACGGCTCCATCTGCTCAGATGAGCCAACCGTGTACAGGCGATTGAACGGATAGGTGAGGATTACGCCCTCTTCATTGGCGTAGTTGTCAGGATCAGGCGCGGGCAGGGAGTGCTCCCACTCCCACTGGCCCCAGGTGGGGTGCGGCGCCAGCAGTGCCTGCAGATACAGCTTCTTGTCGAGCACTTCCTTGAGCGAAATCGGGACAACCCTCAGGTTCTGCTCGCGGTTGAGCCTGTTCCAGAACTCCAGGTCATCGGTGACGACCTTCGGCCCGGGCCCAAGCAGCGGCACGCCCGGCTCGCTGGCATCCCAGGTAAACATGATCAGGGCATCATCAGTCACCTTCTCGCGCAGATGATCGCGCAGGGCGAACAGGAACTGCTTGCGCTGGCCGTTCCACCACTTGATGTAGCGATGATACGTCTCGCCACGCTTTCGCAGCTCTTCCCTGGTCACCGGCACGCCGTCGTTGGCTTCGCGGGAGAACTTGGCAATGGCGTTGTCCGAGAAACTCATGGGCATGTGGCTCGGGCGGGTGCGGAACCACGCGCCGGTGAAGGGCATGATCTCCTTCCAGCGGGTGATGGTCAGGTCCAGCACCTTCTTGGCGTCCTCGAGGATGATCGGCTCGGTCACATCCGCGTAAGCCTTCTCGGACCAGGTGATATGGGTATACGCCGACTCATCGCCCAGCGGACGGGCGAACTTCTTGGTGCCGGGGCTGTTCTTCCCCACGCTGCCGGCGTACTCGTAGTACGGCAGCATGGTGAACGGATAGTTCTTCTCGCGCAGACGGCGCAGGACATTCTCCCATCGCTTGGGGGCGTGGCTGGCATTCACCCAGTCAAGGCCACCGGGCTCAGAGTCCCAGCCCTGGTTGTGGCCGAACTCCAGCATGTCGATGGTGTAGGTGTTCATGCCAAGGAAGAGCATCATCTTCGCCTTGGCCTCGTACCAGTCGACGTCGTTGTTCCAGCCCGGGTCGGTGGCGTTGACCACGCCGTCCGACATCTCCTCACGCCAGAACAGGTGGCGCCGGGGCAGACCCTCGGGCGGATAGTTGATCTTCGCCACCAGCTTCGACGGATCGACGACCTCGTAGAGTGCGATGCGGGAGAAGGCCACGCCCTCGGAGAGCGGCGAGTTGCTCGACTTCCACATCGACAGCATCACCGGAATGCCATACTCGGGAGTCTTGTCACGCGGGGCATCGCTGCCGCGAGCCTGCTCCCTCGAGGAAAACTTGTCCTGCATGACAAAGAGCATCTGGAACGGCTCATGCTGCCCCGAGAGCGGGTAGTTGATCGACTCGCTGTTGGAGTTGGTGTACTTGCCATGCAGCACATCGCCGACGGTTCGGCCGGTGGCCAGGCCACGGGTGGTCTCGCAGGCCAGGTTGTGGATGAAGAAGCTTCGCGGGGCATCCTCGGGATACTCAACCTGCAGCAGGTAGAACTTCTGGCTTTGCAGCCCCATCCCCTCACCCAGGCGGAAATACATCACCTTCGACTTGTCGTCGGTGTTGGGCAGCACGCGGGTGGGTCGGCCGAGGATCTGGCGCACCTCGCTGATGCCCGGCTCAGATTCCTCGAAATGGTGATGTGGCTTTTCCTGCCCGGCGATGATCTCATCGATCAGGCGCAGCTCGCCGTACATCTCGGCGCTCCGTTGGTCAATTGCCTGGGCCCAAACAATGGCGGGGACGAGAAGCAGAATCGCCGCAGCCAGGCCAAGTAGTCGAGACATGACAGGTTCCTCCTGGGGTTATACTGCTCACAAAGTACCGACGAATATGCCACAGTTGCGATGCATCTGCAACTATTTCTTTCCCTTGCATTCCACCCTTGCCGCCAGATCACAAGAACGTGCGAGAACGGGCCACTGCCCATTGAATGAAGCGGTCGGAGATGGGGCGATGTCGCCACTCCTTGGGGTTTATGCATGACGAGAACATCACGTCATGCTCGAACAGCTTTTCCATCTGCTCGCCGAACTCTTCAGAGCGGATGATGGCGGACAGTTCGCAGTTGTAGTCGATACTGCGATGGTCGAAATTGGCCGACCCAAGCACCGACACCCTGCGGTCGATCACCATCGTCTTGGCGTGCAACGTCACGTGCTGCCGCTCGTAAATCGTAATCCCCGCGGCCAGCATCTGCTCGTAGAACGAGCGCGCCGCCGAGATCATCAGCGGCACATCGGTCATCGAGGGCAGCATCAGCCGCACGCGTACGCCCTTTTTCGTGGCATTGCACAGGAGGCTGACCATCTCGTCGGCCGGGGCAAAGTATGCCATGGTCAGGTCGATGCTCTTGCGCGCCTCATGCACGAGCCGCTCCAGCAGCCGCGACATCTGCGACCCCATACTGGGCACCGATGCCAGCAGGCCGATATCTCCCTGGCTGCCATCGAGGTTGTAGCTGGTAAGTGCACGCGAGAATGGCCCGCCGTGGGCGACGTACAGCCATGAGCGGCGAAAGGCGGTGGCGAAAATGCTGGCGGCAGGCCCTTCAAGGGAGATGCCGCAATCGCGCCAAAGCTCCTCAGGATCGGTCCCGTCCTGGCAAATCCATGATCCGCCATACTCGTTGGCGACATTCAGCCCGCCCAGGCCCACAAATCGGCCGTCTATCACCAGCATCTTGCGATGATTGCGGTTAAATGGCCGCCACGAGAAGCTGCACCGCCATGGCGCCATGGGGTGAAACTCGCGGATATGCACACCCGCGTCTTTCATCTCATCGAAAAACTTGTGGTCGGCGCCGGAAGACCCAAACGAGTCGTAGATGACGAAGGTTCGCACCCCCTCGGAGGCCTTCTTCATCAGGAGTCTTTTGAAGGCCCTTCCGGTCTGGTCGTCGGCAAAGATGTAGGTCTCCAGGAATATGCTGCGCTGGGCGGTTCCGATGGCCTCGTACCAACTGTGCAGCGCCTCCCCATCCTTGAGCAGCCGAACGGTCGTGCCGTCACGCAGCCGAACCGGCGGCGTGACCTCCCAGCCGTCATCATCCGAGCCGGGGCGCGTGTTGAGCCCCCGCGCCACGCCAGTGTGGAGCGCCTTGGTCGGGGATGCCTGTGGGGAGGTCTGCTCGCTCAGGGGTGGTGTCCTTACAGGAGCCATGTGTGCCATTATAGCCGTTTGCCACGGCGTCCTCGCCATCTGCGCCGCGCCACTCGCCTGAACCGGCCGGTTAACTATAATCGGTAAATTCTGCTTCGGGCATCGTTAACGACTGAAAGAAAGAGGGAAAGTCCATGAGCCATTCGCAGGCGAGTTCCGGGAATCCACTACCGCAGGTGAAGAACGTCATCGCCGTGGGCGCCGGCAAAGGTGGAGTGGGCAAGAGTACGGTGGCACTTAACCTGGCGATGGGGCTTTCCCGGCTCGGCCACAAGACCGGCCTGATGGATGGCGACATCTACGGTCCAAGCATGCCCACCATGCTTGGGATCCGTGGCACGCCGCCGCAGCTCGACGGCGGACATCTCGTTCCCTTCTTTGTGCATGGCATACATGCAGTAACCATCGGCGCACTGGTCGAGGCGGACAAGCCGCTGATCTGGCGTGGACCAATGGCCCATGGCGCGTTCAAGCAACTGCTGGTTGACCAGACGAAATGGCCTGAACTGGACTACCTGATCGTTGACCTGCCCCCGGGCACCGGCGATGTGCCGCTCTCACTGTGCCAGCTGCTGCCGCTCAAGGGAGCGGTGGTCATCGCCACCCCGCAGCAGGTGGCGCTGGATGATGCCATCCGCGCGGTCTCCATGTTCAAGACGCTCAACGCCCCGGTCCTGGGCATCGTCGAGAACATGAGCTATTTCGTTTCGCCTGAAGGCAGTATCTCCGACATCTTCGGACGGGGCGGCGCCCAGAAGACCGCCCAGGAACTGGGCATCCCCTTCCTCGGCGAGCTGCCCATGTTCCCGGAATTGCGCATCAACAGCGACAACGGCAACCCCACGAGGAACTTCGAGGGGGATCCACGGCTCAGGGAAGCCCTGGAGACCATCGCCAATAACCTTGTTGCGCAGGTGAACCTGCAGCAGATGCAGGGTGGCGAGATTCGTCTGAATGTGAAGTAGGGAAAGCGGCGAAGCGACTGAGCGACAAAGGGGATGCGGCCGATCGTCGGCCCGTGATCCCTCAGCGACGTCTTTGTACGCAAAGGTGGGATTGCCCGGCAAGGTATCCTCCAATGTCTCGATGTCGATCCAGCCTTTGCGATATGGGCAGCCGCCCAGCGCTAGACCTCGCGGCTTGAGGACAAGCCGCTCCACTTTGGAGGGCCTATCTGGCTGCCTTGGCTGCCTGCCCTGCTGGCGGGCATATAATCAGATTATCGGGGGTGAATTTACCTTTGGAGGGGAGGCGCCATGCTTACTTCACAGCCGACGCTCAATGAGCGTGAGTGGCAGTTGATCATGCAGTTGCTTGAGGCCGAGCAGCGCGAGTTGCCGGTTGAGATACGCCGGACCGAGTCGCGTGAGTATAATGAGGCACTGGAGCAGCGTAGATCGATGGTCGAGGATCTGGTCCAGAGACTGAAAGACCAGGGTATCACATCTTCCTGATTGGCCACGACAAACCATCCTGCCGTCGCCGTATCCGCCCTGGGGATCTACGCCAAATGGGCTTATTGCCGGCCTCATCAGATTGGCATTGGATGGTGGGAGAGATGATGCGATGAAACTTCGTCATGCTGCGGTACACCATGCTCGCTTCTGCTGCCTGATCACTGGGATTGTGGTGTTGCTTGGCCTGCTGCTTCCCGCGCGGATCGCGTTCGCGCAGTATCCCTACACGATGGGCGGCGGGACTGTTTCCCTTCAGGCGGCCCAGGAGAAGCTCCGCTGGACTGAGGCGGAAGTCGAGCGGCTGGAGAAAGTGGCG
>JAKORQ010000632.1 GCA_029777755.1 Planctomycetota bacterium | reverse complement strand
GGCGATCTCCTGGCTGTTGGCCGGTATGCTCTCGAATCGGTACTGGCTGGTGCGCAGGTTGTGCTTGAAGCGGCGGATCTGTCCCTTGAGCTGCTTGGCGCCCGGGATACCGGGGCGATCCAGCCGCTGCACGGCTTCGCTCTTGAGGAAGACGTCATCCACGTAGTTGACCATGCTGCAGGTCAGCGCCTGGCTGTGGATCTGGTGATAGCGATCGAAGCGGTAGCGCTCCTGCTGGTGCAGGTAGATGTCGTTGAGGCTGGCACCTGAGTACAGCAGGATGTCGTCGAAGATGAAGCCCTTGAGGTGCAGGACGCCGAGCAGCTCGCGGCCCTTGACCGGCACGCCGTAGATCTCGATCTGGTGTTCATGGCGGGCGGCCATGGCCTGATACATCAGGTGGTTGCCACCCTGTTTGCCCTTGCCGATCAGGCCGCGCTGGGCGCGGTGGAAGTCGACGAAGACCTTGATGTCGAGGGCGGGGTTGCGCTGCTTGGCGGCGTAGAGGGCGGAGAGGATTTCCCGTCCCGCCTCGTCATCCTGCAGGTAGAGGGCGATCAGATAGATACGCTGGGTCGCGTTGGCGATGAGCGAGAGGATACGGCTCTTGAAATCTTTGGCGCTGTTGAGTACCTGGAACTGATCTGCGGCAACCGCGATCTGGGGTAAACGTGCCAGCAACTGTCGATAATGTGCCGATGAATGCATAGAGAAGCCTGAAATCACGGGATGAAGCGTTCCACTCGGGGCGAAGAATAGGCAATTCTAGCAATCTGTGGCGATGGGCCCAAGCAAGAATCCGTAAAAAGTCGGTGCAATATCACATCGGGGCCGACGGATGCGGCCCCGATGTGTTTCCGTCAGAGGATGGCGCTGGCCGTGGCCACGATGAGGAAGGCGATGGTACCGAGCAGGGTCTCCATCACGGTCCAGGTCTTGAGGGTGGTCTTCTCGTCCATGTTGAGGAAGCGGCTGACCAGCCAGAAGCCGGAGTCATTGAAGTGGGAGAGCACGGTGGCCCCCCCGGCGATGGCGATGACGATGAAGGTCAGGTCCAGCTCGCTCAGGCCGGTGGTGGCGGCCACGGTCGGCGCCATCAGGGCGGCGGTAG